>JADGAY010000163.1 GCA_015231775.1 Magnetococcales bacterium
CGCCAGGGCGTAGAGATCCGCCCGGGCCTCGCCGTCTTGCTCCAGCGCTTCCGCGCCATCGGCCATCAGTTCCGGGGCGGCATGGGGCGAGATGCCGCCGGAGCCGGGATCGATCCCCAGGTAACGGGCCAGACCGAACTCCTTGATCCACACCTCGCGGCTCTTGGGGTCGTAGAGGATATCCTCGGGTCTTAAATTGCCGTGGGTCAGGCCGCGCTGATGGGCGTGATCGAGGGCCATGGCGGCGCGGGTGCCGATGTAGAGGATCAGGGAGAGGGGCAGTGGGTCGTCCGGGTGGAGATGGCGTTCCAGATTGCCATGCACCGGAAAGTGGGCCATCACCAGATGGGGCGGGTGGGCGGACAGGTGGATCCCGAGCAGCTCGACCACCCCTTCGTGGGGCCATTTCAAGGCCTTCTGGCCATCGGTCAGGAAACGGCGTCGGGCCTTCTCGGCCCGTGCCGGGGAGGGGTGGCGTGGGGGTTGGGGCAGGCGCAGGATCACCGGCTTGCCGGAGAGGGCGTCCCGACCCAGCAGCAGGAGACCCAGGGGGTCATGGGAGAGTTCCGCGACGATCGGGTAGTCGCCCACCGTCCGCGCGGCCCGCTCTTCGGTCATGGGGAAGGTGGGACCGGCGCCACCGACCTCTCCGGCCAGATGTTGTTGGGCCGTCGCGAGGCGTTGGCGCAGGGGGGCGTCACCGGGGGCGAAGCGCAGCATGCGTTGATACAGACGCACGGCATCGGCATGGCGGCGCGCGTTCTCCAGGTCGCGGGCCAGATGGTCGCTCATGGCCAGCAGACGGGCGTCCATGGGCACGAGGCGGAACTGCTCCTGGGCCAGCTCCCAGCACATCTGCCCCTGGTAGGCCAGTCCAAGGGCCAGGTGGAGGTCGTGCTCCCTGGTGCGGGGGCTGAACCCCTCCGACGCGCCGAACCACCAGCGCAGCATCTGCGGAAGGATCGCGCCGCTCCCGAGGAGTGCCAGGGGGGCGATCATCGGTACCCAGAGACCGTGGAGATCGAGCAGCCGGACATGGGCCACCGGCACGGCGATGGCGAGGGTGACGGCGCCCGCCAGGGTCGCCAGGTGGGCGCCGATGCCGAGTGGGGGAGCCAGAAGCAGCAGCAGCGTCACCACGCCGAACAGGATCAGGCGACCGGAACGGGCCCAATCCGGGATGAAGAAGGATTGTCCGTCGAGCAGGGCGGAGACCGTCTGGGCATGCAGTTCGAGGGGGGACATGGCCCGGGGCATCGGGGTGGCATGCCGGGTGGTCACTCGGTCCGAATCCAGACCGATCAGCACCACCAGATCCCGGAATCGTTCCGGGGGTATCTTGCCATCCAGGATCGAGAGCATGGAAAAATGGGCGAACTCGGGTTGCAGGTTGCCGCCGGGATGGAACCAGGGGCGGATGCGCCAGCCGTTCTGGGTCGAGATCCGGGTGTCGGCGAGTTCCAGGGTGCCGAAGGAATCGGGACGCACCGTCCCGGCGGGGGCGCGCAGCGCCATCAGGGTGGCGGCCAGGGGCAGGGAGGGGAGCAGTCGCTCCCCGGCGCGCATCAACAGCGGCATGGCGCGGACGACCCGATCCGGGTCCGGGGCCACAAGGTTCACGCCGATCCGGGTCGCCTGGGGTCCAAGCTCCTCCCGCGGCCAGTCGAAGGGGGTGATCCAGGCGGGCTCCGCGTCCGGTCTCCAGGGTGTGTCCGGCGCGGGTGGCGTTGCGGTCTGGAGGAGGTAGGCCGGAGGGGTGGAAGTCAGACTCCCGTCTGCGTCGCTCCAATCGGCGGGCAGGGGCAGGACCACGTTGCCGGTCTGGCGGAACAGGGCGCCGAGGGCGCGGAGGGAGGCCTCCTCCGACGGTTCATGGGTGGTGATGGGTTCGGTGAAGGCCACGACGCGCGGTTCGGCCCGTTGCAGGATCTCCAGGAGGCGCAGGTGGTGGCGTGGGGCCAGCGGCCAGGGACCGAGGCGTACCAGGGTGGCGTCATCGATGGTGATCAGGGCGACGCGGGTTTCGGCGGGACGGGCGAGGGCGCGCAGACCCCGGTCATAGGCGAGTCGTTCCAGGGGATCGAACAGGCCGAACTGGTCGAGGATCAAAAACAGCAGTGCCAGGGCCAGGGCCGGTAAACGGTGGTTGAGCGCTTGAAGGGGGGTCATGAGTCAAGGATCCAAGGGGCTGTTTGACCATGGCCCAACAGCCGACGCAGGCCGAGAATGGCCCGCCAAATGGCCAAGCCATTTTTTCCAGGCGCGGTTCGAATTTTTTTGAACCCCGCCCATTGGGCGATACCAAGAACGGCATCACCCAACAAAAGCTCAAGGGCGCCGCAGGGGTTCGATGGGCGCCTGGAGCGACAAACTCTTTCGGAAAACCGGAGCCGGTCTTATGATACCCGTTCCAGGATCAAAGGACAATCTTGCAACCGCATTGGCAGGTCGATGATTCGCATTCAGACCGAGGATTTTTCGTTGGAAGTCGAGCAGGCCGCCCTGCTTTCCGGACGGACGGTGGTTGGCGGGGTGGTGAGTTTTGTCGGCACGGTGCGCGACTACACCTCCGGGGATCGGGTGGTGGCCATGGAGTTGGAGCACTATCCGGGCATGACCGAGGCGGAGTTGGCGCGCATCGAGGTGGCGGCACGGGCCCGGTTTGCCATCGAGGAGCTGTTGGTGGTGCACCGGGTGGGGCGTCTGGGGGTGGCGGACAACATCGTGCTGGTGGTGGCCGCGGCGCGCCATCGCGCCGATGCGTTCGACGCCTGCCGGTACATGATCGATCACCTGAAGCTCTACGCCACCTTCTGGAAAAAGGAGATCACCGCCGAGGGTGGGGCGCGGTGGGTGGATGCCTGTCCGGGGTGCGAGGCGGCGGCGGGGCAGTGGGGAAGGAGCGAGGCCATGGGGTTGGAAGGCGGGGCGTTCGACCATCGGCGTGATTGTGCCCAGGGTCATGGGAAACATACGGAAAAGAGCGCGGGCCATGGTCACGGCCATGGTCATGGGCATGGTCATGACACGATTGAAAAAATCTCCTGGCGTGGGGTGCGGGTGGGGGTGTTGACCCTCTCGGACAGCCGCGACCTGAAATCGGACAAGAGCGGTGATGCCCTGGAAGGGGAGGTGCTCAAGCTCGGCGGTACGTTGGCCGGACGCGAGATCCTGCCGGATGAGATGGAGCGGATCATGGATCTCCTGGTGACCTGGGCGGATGACCTGGCGCTGGATGTGATCCTGACCACCGGGGGAACCGGGCCGGGGCCGCGGGATGTCACCCCGGAGGCGACGCGGGCGGTCTGTACCCGCGAGCTGCCTGGTTTCGCCGAGCTGATCCGTCAGGCGGGTACCGAGCAGGTGCGTTCCGCCGTGCTTACCCGGGGGGTGACCATGTTGCGGGGGAACACGCTGGTGGTCAATCTGCCAGGATCGACCCGAGGCGCGGTTCACAGTCTGGGGGCGGTGGCGGATCTGGTGCCGCATGTGCTGCGCATGGCGCGGGGCGGGGGACATTGAGAGGCGGTTTGGGGTTGCCATTCATGAAAGCACCAAACCTGCCTGAATCGAACCAAGCGATTCGTGCTTCTCAAATGGCTGCGCAATCTGGCGGGCCATGCATGGCCCGCATCGGCTGTTTGGCAGGTGCCAAACAGCCTCTGACGAACGGCAGGATGGAGGGGGTGTGGCATGATCGGATTTGAGGAGGCTTTCGCCACGGTGATGGCCGAAACCCGGCCCGTGGAGGATGTCGTCCTGGTGCCGGTGGCCGAGGGTCTGGGTCGGGTGCTCTCCACGCCGGTGATCGCCCCGGCGGATGTGCCCAACCACGCCAATTCGGCCATGGACGGTTATGCGGTCTGCACGGCGGATCTGTCGCGGGAGGGGAGTGTCACCCTGACGGTGGTGGCGGATCTGCCCGCCGGCGACCGACTGGAGAAACCCCTCGGGGCCGGGGAGGCGGTGCGCATCATGACCGGCGCGCCGATCCCCCCCGGATGCGACTGCGTGGTGATGCAGGAGCGGGTGCGGCGCGAGGGGGAGCGGGTGGTGATCCCGGCGGGGTGTCTGCCCGGCGACAACATCCGTCCCGCGGGGGAGGATATCCAGGCCGGATCGGTGGTGCTGCCCAAGGGGTGCCGGTTGCGTCCCGCCCATCTGGGGTTGTTGACCTCCCTGGGTTTCGAGAGGATCGAGCTGTTCCGCCAACCGGTGGTGGCGGTGCTCTCCACCGGCAACGAGGTGGTGGAGGCCGGAACCCCCCTGCTTCCCGGCCAGGTGTATGACAGCAACCGCACCGCGTTGCGCGCCGCCCTGATCGCCCTGGGGGTCAAGGTGCTCGATCTGGGTCTGGTGCGGGATGATCGGGAGGCCCTGGCCGCCGCCTTCGCCCGCGCCGGCCACGAGGCGGATGCGGTGATCAGCACCGGCGGGGTGTCGGTGGGGGATTATGATCTGGTCAAGGAGGTGCTGGTCGGGCAGGGTTCGATCCACTTCTGGCAGGTGGCGATGAAACCCGGCAAGCCCCAAGCCTATGGCCGGTTGGGCGCGGCCCGCTTCTTCGGGCTGCCGGGCAATCCGGTCTCCGGCATGACGGTCTTCATGCTCATTGTCCGGCCCGCGCTCTTGAAGCTCATGGGGGCCAACGACGAGCCCCCCCGTCGCATGCGCGCCGCGTTTCGCGGCATGCTGCGCAAAAAACACAACCGCCGGGATTTCCTGCGCGGCGTGGCCCACTTCGATGAAGCCGGCCTTTGGGTCGAGACCACCGGACCCCAAGGCTCCGGGATTCTCACCAGCGTGGCCAAGGCGAATGTCCTGATTCTTCTCCCCGAGGAGCCGCTGGAGCTGCATGACGGCGACCCGGTGACCGTTCAATGGATCGAACATGACTGATCAACCCCGCTTGACCCATTTCGACGAACAGGGCGCGGCCCGCATGGTGGACGTATCCGCCAAGGCGGTGACCGAACGGGTGGCCGTGGCCGGCGGCGAGGTGGCGATGGCCCCCGAGACCCTGCGCCTGATCCTGGATCGGGGACTGGCCAAGGGGGATGTGCTCGAGACCGCCCGCCTGGCCGGCATCATGGCCGCCAAACGGGTGGATCTGCTCATTCCCCTCTGTCACACCCTCGATCTCTCCTCGGTGGCGGTGTCGTTCGAGCCGGACCTGCCGGGGAGTCGGATCCGGATCCGCGCGGTGGTCAAATCCCTGGGACGCACCGGTGTCGAGATGGAGGCCTTGACCGCCGTCTCCGTGGCCGGCCTGACCATCTACGACATGTGCAAGGCGGTGGACCGGCGCATGGTGATCGGCGCGGTGCGACTGCTGGAGAAGCGCGGCGGGAAAAGCGGCCATTTCGTCCGTGATGGGGACGGGTGCTGATCCCATGGCCCTGATCGACGCCTTCGGGCGCGCCATCCGCTATCTGCGCATCTCGGTGACCGATCGCTGCAACCTGCGGTGTGAATATTGCCGTCCGGCGGGTGGTCCGCTTATGCCGACCCACCAGGAGATGTTGACCCTGGAGGAGATCGCCCGGCTCTGTCGGCTGTTCGTCGGCCTCGGCATCGACCGGATGCGTTTGACCGGCGGCGAGCCGCTGTTGCGGCGGGATCTGTTGTGGCTCGTGGCCGAACTGACCGCTCTGCCCGGACTCGACGAACTCTCCCTGACCACCAACGCCATGCTCCTGGACCGGTTCGCCGTTCAACTGCGTCGCGCCGGACTGGGACGGGTGAACATCTCCCTGGACACCCTCGATCCGGACACCTTCGCCCGCATCACCCGAGGCGGGGAGCTGGCCCCGGTTCTGGCCGGCATCGAGGCGGCGGTGGCCGCCGGGTTGAAACCGGTCAAGATCAACATGGTGGTCATGCGCGATGTCAACGCCCACGAGATCCCGGCCATGATCGCCTTCGCGGTGCGCCACGGTCTGGTGTTGCGATTCATCGAGACCATGCCCGTGGGGCGGGCCGGCATGCGCTCCACCCCCCATTTCGTGCCGGCGGAGGAGATCGTGGAGCTGGCCCGCGCGGGTGGCGGGAGCGAGCTGATCCCGGTGGAGAGCCCCAGGGAGCGCGGAGCGGGGCCAGCCCGCTATTTTCGCATCGCGGACAGCGACACCGAGGTGGGGATCATCTCCGCGCTTTCACGTCACTTCTGCGATACCTGCAACCGCATGCGCCTGACCTCCCGCGGCGAATTGGTGCTCTGTCTGGGCAACGTCGATCAGGTCGATCTCAAACTCCCCTTGCGCGCCGGGGCCACGGACGCGGAACTGATCGACATCATCCGTGCCGCCGTGGATCGCAAACCGCTGCGTCACCACTTCGATACCGGTCCCGAGGTCGTCGAGGCTCGGGAGATGTCCGGTCTGGGCGGCTGATTCGCTCCGCTTCGAACCTGCCTATTTGTTGCGTTGTTAAACGGCGACCATGACGGGATACGTAGTTTTATTATTGCAGGGGTCCGGGGAGCGCAAGGTCCCCGGCGGAGGTTCGGAGGCAGAGCCTCCGAGACTTTAATCCTTTGATTTTGGCGCGCTCTTCAAAAGAGCGTTTTTCACGGTTTTTATGAAAAACGCTGCGCGCAGCCTTGGCTGCGGGATCGTTTCGCGCCTTTGGCGAAACG
>JADGAY010000164.1 GCA_015231775.1 Magnetococcales bacterium
CTCCAGCGACTGGACCGCCTATCCGTTTGCCACCCAGTCGCGCAAGGATTTTGATAATCTGTTGCGCGTCTATCTGGATGCCGCCTTCTTTCCCCGTCTGGACCCGTTGGACTTCGCCCAGGAGGGGTATCGGGTGGAGTTTGGCGAACCGGAGAATCCGGATTCGGAATTGGTCTTCAAGGGTGTGGTCTTCAACGAAATGAAAGGCGCGATGAGTTCTCCCGCGCGGGTGCTCTCCCAGTGCATGTCCGAGCATCTGTTCCCCACCACCACCTATCACTATAACAGCGGCGGCGATCCGGAGCGGATTCCGGATCTCACCTGGGAGGGACTGAAAGCCTTTCATGGCCGTTTCTACCACCCCGCGAACGCCATTTTCATGACCTACGGCGACATCACCGCCGAGGAGCATCAGACCAAATTCCAGGAGCAGGTTCTGGCCCGTTTCCAGGACAATCCCGGCGCCTCCTCCATTCCCGACGAGCAGCGTCATCCCGCCCCATTCGCCATCGAGGAGGTGTATGCGCTGGATGGCGAAACCGACACCTCGGAGAAGAGCCATATCGTGTTGGGTTGGCTGTTGGGTCGGACCATGGAGATGGAGAATCTGCTCAACGCCCATCTGTTGAACGGCGTGCTGCTCGACAACAGCTCCTCGCCCCTGTTGCAGGTGCTCGAGACCACCGATCTGGGTACCTCGCCCTCGTCGATGAGCGGCCTGGATGACTCGGGACGGGAGTTGGTTTTCGTCTGCGGTCTGGAGGGGTCGGAGCCGGAGCGGGCCGATGCCGTTGAAAAGCTGATTCTCGATCTGTTGGCGCGGGTGGCCGAGGAGGGGGTGGAACCGGAGCGGGTGGAGTCGGTTCTGCACCAACTGGAGCTGTCACGGCGCGAGATCGGTGGGGATGGGCTGCCGTATGGTCTCAAACTGCTGTTGAACGCCCTCACCCCGACCTTGCACGGCGGGGATCCGATCCAGGCCCTGGCGCTGGATGAGGCGTTGAACGCCCTGCGCGAACGGGTGGCCGATCCGAACTTCATCAAGGGTCTGGCGCGTGTCTGGTTGTTGGAGAATCCCCATCGGGTGCGGGTGGTGTTGAAACCGGATACCACGTTGAACGCCCAACGCAAGGAGCGGGAGATCGCCCGGTTGCGGGAGATTCTCGCCGGCATGGATGCCGGGGAGCGGGCGCGGGTGATCGAGCGGACCCAGGCGTTGAGCGCCCGTCAAGAGCAGGAGGACGATCCGGAGATTCTGCCGCGTCTGGAACTCTCCGACATCCCGGCGGATATCAGCATCGCCGAGGGGAGCGAGGCCAGGCAGGGGGATCTGCCGGTCTTCTGGTTCAAGGCGGCCACCAACCGGCTGGTCTATCAGCAGTATGTCATCGATCCGCCGGCCATGCCCGATGAGTTGCTGGAGCTGTTGCCGATCTTCTCCACCTGTCTTTCCGAGGTGGGGTGTGGCGGGCGGGACTATCTGTTGACCCAGGCCCATCAGTCGGCGATCAGCGGTGGCATCGCGGCCCGCATGGGGTTGCGCTCCTCGGTGGATGATCTGGAATCCTATCGTTGCGTGTTTTGCATCTCCGGCAAGGCGTTGTCGCGCAATCAGGGGGCGTTGTCGCAACTGATTCTGGATACCATCGACACCGCCCGTTTCGACGAACGCACCCGTTTGCGCGAGTTGGTGGCGCAGATGCGTTCCGCCGCCGAGATGCGCGTGACCGAGAACGGCCATGTTCTGGCCCTTTCCGCCGCCGGGGCCGGCATGAGTCGCGTGGCCGCGTTGAACGACCTCTGGGGTGGCATGGCGGCGGTCAAGCGGTTGAAGAGTCTCGACAAGAGTCTGGATGATCCCCGTGCCCTCGCCGAGTTTTCCGAACGTCTGGAGCGGTTGCGTGAGCTGTTGCGTCGTGCGCCGGGACGGATGTTGATCGTGGGCGAGGAGGAGGATTTCCCTGGTTTCGGGGAGGCGTTGGCCGGCCAGTGGGGTGGGCGTGAGCCGATGAGCGACGGATCCGGTGGTATTGCCGTGGGACCGCTTGCCGGCGCGTTGAAGTCGGTGTGGGCCACGGTGACGCAGATCCATTTTTGCGCCCGGGTGCACAAGACCATCCCCTACGCCCATCCGGACGCGCCGGTTCTGGCGGTGTTGGGGTTGTATCTGAAGAACGGTCATCTGCATCGTGCCATTCGCGAGCGGGGTGGTGCGTATGGTGGTGGGGCCGGGTATGATTCGGACAGCGGTCTGTTCCGATTCTACTCCTATCGCGATCCGCGCGTTGAGGAGACCATGGCCGATTTCCAGAATTCCCTGGATTGGTTGATGGACGGCAAGGCCGATGCGCGTGCCCTGGAGGAGGCCATTCTGGGCATGATCGGGGCGATCGATCGCCCTGGATCGCCGGCGGGAGAGGCCAAGCGGGCGTTTCATGATGCGTTGTACGGGCGATTGCCGCAGGTGCGCCGGGCGTTTCGCCAGGGGGTCATGGCGGTCACCGAGGCGGAGTTGCGGCGCGTGGCCGGGATCTATCTGGATCCGGAGCGGGCCGGGTATGGGTTGGTGACCAACGCCGAGGTGATGGAGGGGCGGTTGGGGGCGGAGTGGATCAAACGGACGTTGTGAACTGGCGTGCATGGGTGCGTTACGCCAGGTCCGCATCCACGGGTTACGAACGGGTTGCATGAACCGATGGGAGATGGAAGAACATGATCCTTGTAACCGGCGGAGCCGGCTTCATAGGCGCCAATTTTGTCCACGCCTGGCTCAGGCAGACCGACGAACCGGTGGTCAATCTGGATAAATTGACCTATGCCGGCAATCTCGCCAACCTGGCCGGACTCCACAACGATCCGCGCCACATCTTCACGCGTGGCGACATCGGCGACCGCGCGTTGCTGGAAACGCTGCTCAACCAATACCAACCGCGCGCGATCATCCACTTCGCGGCGGAATCCCATGTGGATCGCTCGATTCTGGGACCGGGGGAGTTCATCCAGACCAACGTCGTGGGGAGCTTTCATCTGCTGGAGATGGTCCGCGACTACTGGAGCCGCTTGCCGGAAACAGCGCCCGAAGGGGTGAACAAATGGGATTTCCGCTTTTTGCACGTCTCGACCGATGAGGTGTACGGCACCCTGACCCCGGACGATCCCCCCTTTGCCGAAACCAATTCCCATCGGCCCAATAGCCCCTACGCGGCCTCCAAGGCCGCCTCGGACCACCTGACGCGCGCCTGGCACCACACCTTTGGCCTGCCCGTGCTGACCACCAATTGCAGCAACAACTACGGCCCGTATCAGTTCCCGGAAAAGCTCATCCCCCTCGTGATCCATAACGCCTTGGCCGGCAAGCCTCTGCCCATCTACGGCGATGGGATGCAGGTGCGCGACTGGCTCTATGTCGAGGATCACTGCCTGGCGATCATGCGCGTGCTGGAGGCTGGGAGACCGGGCGAAACCTACAACGTCGGCGGCTGGAACGAAAAACCAAATCTCGAGGTGGTGCGCACCATCTGCGGGGTGCTCGACGCGGCGCGGCCCAGAGCGGATGGCCGGGGGTACGTGGAACAGATGACCTTTGTCCAGGATCGCCCCGGACATGACCGGCGCTACGCCATCAACGCCGAAAAGATCGAGCGGGCGTTGGGCTGGCGGCCACGCGAGAGCTTCGAGAGCGGCATCGTCAAGACCGTGGGATGGTATCTGGAACATGCCGACTGGGTGGCGGATGTGACCAGCGGGGCCTACCGACAGTGGGTGGAGCGGCAGTACGGCGCGCGTTGATGGCGCGGGGTCGGGGAACCGCCCAGGCGCGAGGGATCAGCGGGAAGGGCGGGGAAATCGGTCACGACAACGGCAGAAAATCGGTCACATCCTCGGTGATGGTGTGGGTGAAGAACCACTCGACCACGAACAGCACGATCTCGGTGGCCGTGGTCTGGCCGGTTTTCATGCCCGCGATTTTTGATTGCAAATCGCCAAGAAGCACTTCGTGCAACCGCTGCTGATGGGCGAAACGGCGCGGCAGGTGCTTGAGGAGGATGTTCTCCTCGGAGAGGAAATGAAACTTGGCATAGGCGATCAGTTCGTTCAGGAGACGTTCCTGGTAGACCGGATCCGCGTTGGCGCTGAGTTCGTCGTGCAGGCGGTTCATCAGTTCCAGAAAATATTTGTGCTGGAGATCGATGATCTTGTTGTTGGTCTGATAGCCGTACTGCCAATCGAACCTGGGCATGGATCCCTCCCGTGCGATGGGTGACGAGGCGCCAGGATTCTGCGTTTGGTGCGAATCGGTAGAGCCAGCCCGCCGCTCCCGGAACCATTCATGGAAAGGATGGCGTGAGGCTGGCCTGCGCATCGTGGAACATGACAGGCAGGTTACAGGCAGGAATGTGGGGCGTCAACTGGGAAAATCTTGCAAGGTGTGGGAGACTCCACACCCGGTGTTGGAATCACGCCGGGAGCGATTGAAGCCTCCCGGCGTGGTCGTGATCGAGGCGACTCAGAAACTCTCGAACTCGTCGTCGAGACTCTTCCGTCCGCCCCCGGCACTCTGATGGGTCAGGCGCAAGGGTGCGCCTCCCTTGGCGCCACCCGCGGCGGGCGGGCGCGGCGCGGGCAGGGCCGCCACGGCGCGGGCAGGCGTGCGTCGCGTTGCACCACCACCTGCGGAACCGGTTCCGATGTTGAAGAACGAGATGGTCGATTGCAACAACTCGGCCTGGGCGTTCAACTCCTCGGAGGTGGCGGCCATCTCCTCGGAGGCCCCGGCGTTCTGCTGGATCACCTGATCGAGCTGCTGGATCGCCTTGTTGATCTGCTCGGCGCCGCTGTTCTGCTCGCGGCTCGAGGCGGCGATCTCCTGCACCAGCTCCGAGGTCTTCTGAATATCCGGAACCAGCTTGTTGATGATCTGCCCCGCCTTCTCGGCCACCAGCACGCTCGAGGAGGAGAGACGACTGATCTCGGCGGCGGCGGTCTGGCTCCGTTCGGCCAGCTTGCGCACCTCGGCGGCCACCACCGCGAACCCCTTGCCGTGCTCGCCGGCCCGCGCCGCCTCGATGGCGGCATTCAACGCCAACAGATTGGTCTGACGGGCGATCTCCTCGATGATCGAGATCTTCGAGGCGATCTCCTTCATGGCGCTCACCGCCTCGCTCACTGAATGGCCACCCTGTTCGGCGTCGATGGAGGCCTGACGGGCGATCCGTTCGGTCTGCTCGGAGTTGTCGGTGTTTTGCTGGATGTTGGAGGCCATCTCTTCCATGGCCGAGGAGGTCTCTTCCACCGAAGCGGCCTGCTCGGTCGATCCCTGGGAGATCTGCTGGGCCGTGGAGGAGAGTTCCTGACTGCCCGAGGCGACGCTGTTGGCGGTGTTGCGGACTTCGCCGATCACCTCCCTGAGTTTGTCGGCCATCTCGTTCAACGCCTTGGCCAGGGTGCCGATCTCGTCGGTCTGGTCGATGTGCAGACGGGTGGTCAGATCGCCACGTGCCAGGGTCTGCGCGAAGGCAACCCCCTGCACGATCGGCTTGGTGATCAACGAGGCCAAGAAGAGCGCGATCAGCACGCCGAGAACCACGGCGCCAAGGATGGTGCCGATGATGATCGAATTGGCTTCATGGATGATCTTCTCCGCGTCACCGCGGGCCACGGCCAGTTGATTATACCCGGCATCCTCGGCCTGCTGCGCCTGCTTGATCACGTCCGCGCCCAACTTGGCCATGTCGGCCAGGATCGCCTTGAGATCGTCATCGTTCTTGATCCACGAACGGGCTGCCTCGGTGTATTCGTTGGTGGCCTTGCGCGCCGCCTCGATCAACTTGATCTGCTCGGCGTCCGGGGTGATCTTCTGGAGGTCGTCGTAGAGTTTCATCAGCTCGGGAAGCAGGAGATTCATGCGCTTCCACGCCTCGCGGTTCTTGTAGTTCACCTCCTCCTTCTCGGCGCGCATGATCCCCAGGGCGTGCACATAGATGTTGGTGGTGATGATGTAGCGCTGCACGTAGGGGTCGAGCGCGGCGGCGTCCGCCTTGCCCTTCATGGCGGCGGAGTAGGCGTCCACCTGGAGTTGCAGGAACTTTTCGGCGGCCTTCTCGACGATCTGGCCCTTTTCGACCATCTGGACCACGGAGTTTTTGTTGGCCTGCAACGCCTTGACCCCGGCGCGGTACTTGTCGGCATAGACCGCGGTGCCGTTGCGGGCCACCTTGGATTGATCCAACAACGTGGTATTGTGGTATTTGGTCGCCAGTTCATCAACCTTGTCGAGGAATTGATTCAACTCCTTGACGCTGTTTTCGGCCCGTTGATGGATCTCCGGCTTTTCATGCAGGAGATAGTTCTTCTCCTCCATGATGGTGGCCAGGGCCATGCGCTCCACCCCCGTGGCATACTCCACCGCCTTGGCATTGTTGTCGGTGATGCCGAACAGGGCACCGGACACCTTGCCGATGTAGAGATTGGCCAGGCCACCGAAGATCACCGTGATGGCGACCAGCATCAAGGCGCCGCCGAGGATCTTGAATTTGACGCTTAAATTATGGATGGACATTTTTTTCACCAGTTC
>JADGAY010000165.1 GCA_015231775.1 Magnetococcales bacterium
ACCTGGGACCGACCGGTTATGAGCCGGCGGCTCTGACCGCTGAGCTATAGGCCCTTCTCGTGGTGCGCGTCTGGATGGGCAGGACGCGCTTGCATGGTGTCGCAGCTCGGACGGGATGTGATTCCTTGATCAATCGACAACCTGGATGCCGGCTGCGTGCCTTGCTTGCAAGTGTCCCCTGATGAATCGTTGCCGCAGGCACCGATTCATCAGGGGACAAAGGCCGCGCGCTTGCGCCTTTTTTCGCAAAGAGCGCGAAAAAAGGCTTATCGTGAAAAGTGCGCGAAAGGCAGAAAAACAAAAACAAAAACAAAAGCAAAAGCAAAAAACAAAGTCAAAATCAAAACCTTGGAGACGCTGTCTCCAAACCTCTGCTGGGGAGCGAGCCGCTCCCCAGACCCCGGCATACGTTGGAATCTTCCGGTCCCCGAATCCGGATACCGTTACGGAACCAATTCGGCCACCGGCCCTTACGATTCCAAGAAACTCCGCAACTTCCGCGAGCGGGTGGGGTGGCGCAGTTTTCTCAGCGCTTTGGCTTCGATCTGACGGATTCGCTCACGGGTGACGTGGAACTGCTTGCCCACCTCCTCCAACGTGTGATCCGTATGCACGCCGATCCCAAACCGCATGCGCAGCACGTTCTCCTCGCGATCGGTCAAGGTCTTCAACACCCGACCCGTGGTATCGCGCAAATTGGCCATGATCGCCAGCTCCGACGGGGAGAGCATCGACTTGTCCTCGATGAAGTCACCGAGATGGGAATCCTCCTCGTCGCCGACCGGGGTCTCCAACGAGATCGGCTCCTTGGCGATCTTCAACACCTTGCGCACCTTGTCGAGGGACATCTCCATGCGCTCGGCGATCTCCTCCGGGGTCGGCTCGCGACCCATCTCCTGGACCATCTGCCGGCTGGTGCGCACCAGCTTGTTGATCGTCTCGATCATGTGCACCGGAATGCGAATGGTGCGCGCCTGATCCGCGATGGAACGGGTGATCGCCTGACGGATCCACCAGGTGGCATAGGTCGAGAACTTGTACCCGCGCCGCCACTCGAATTTGTCCACCGCCTTCATCAGGCCGATGTTCCCCTCCTGGATCAGATCCAGGAACTGCAAGCCGCGATTGGTGTACTTCTTGGCAATCGAGATCACCAGCCGCAGATTCGCCTCCACCATCTCCTTCTTGGCCCAGCTCGCCTTGCGTTCGCCGGAGATGATCTTTTTGTTGGTGTTCTTCAGATCCGTGACCGTCTGACCCGCTTCGGCCTCGATCTCGGTGATGCGATCCCGCAGGGCATACAGCTCCTCGCGACGCTCGTGGAAACGCTGCCAGGAGGCGGATGGATGGGTGGAGAACTTGTCCACCCACGCCTTGTTGCCGTCGCTGCCCTGATACTCTTTCAAGAAGGTCTTTTTCGGCACCCCGGCGATCTCGGAGATTTTCAAGATCTCCATCTCCACCTCACGCACCCGCTCGACGTATTTCTTCAAAATACGCACCATGCGGTCGATCTGCTTGAAGGAAAACTTGACCGATACCACCGCCTTGACGATGCGCTCGCGCCGATCCCGATAGCGACGCCGCAACCGCTTCACCCCGGTGGCATCCCCGGCCAAACGACACTTCTCCTGCTCCACCCGGATCTCGTTCAAGACCACGTTGTCGGCGGCAATCGAATCAAAGACCGCCTGGGTCTGCTCCAGCAACTCCTGAATGCGGAGATTCTCCTCCTCCACGCTCTTCTTGATCAGACCATCCGCCCCTTCCAGCTCCGGACCGTCCTCGTCGAGCAGATCATCGGACTTGTCCTCCAGATCGTCCTCATCCTCCAGATCGTCCTCATCCTCCTCCTCATCCCCCTCCTCATCCTCACCCAATTCGTGGGACGGGGCCGGGATGTCGAGAATATCCCGCAGACTCACCTGGCCATTGCGCAACTTCTCGGCCAGCAGAATGATCTCCTGGAAGGTCACCGGCGAATCGCAGATCGCCGATATCACCTCATTGCGACCCGCTTCGATCCGCTGCGCGATCATGATCTCGCCCTCGCGGGTCAGCAGATCCACCGAGCCCATCTCGCGCAGATACATGCGCACCGGGTCGTCGGTCTTGCCCAGATCGATGTCCTCGATGCCGCTGTCCGAACCGCCACGCTTGCCGAACAGATCATCGGCATCGTCCACGTCGTCCACGTCCACGTCGCCGAGATCCACATCCATCTCGACATCCACGTCCACATCGCCCAGGGGGATCGACTTGATGGAGGAGACCACCTCCGGCTCTTCCACCAGATGAATCCCCAGATCATCGAGCACGTTCACCACGTCCTCGATCTGTTCCGGAATGTTGACATTGTGCGGGAGCACGTCGTTGACTTCGTCGTAGGTCAAGAAGCCGCGCTCCTTGCCCCGTGCGATCAAATGTTTCATCTGGTCCAGCTTGGAATCATCACCCATGCTATGCATCCATCTCCCGAGTGTTCATGTCCATGATGCCGACCTCATTCCCCCCCCGCGGCGCGCGCGGCACCGCCTCATCCTTGACCTGGGTGGCATGACCATCCGGTTCGGTCCGCGACCAACCGTTCACCCCACCCACCTGATGCTTTACCCACCGCAGAACAGCCGTTCTAACGGGCGCCAAGCACCTTTTGTTCCAAAACGCGGCGCTCCTCGAGTTTCAAGGCGCGGCATCGGCTCGTCAGACCATCGTCCGGATCCCCGTCCAGCTCGATGCGACGCATCAACGTGTCCCGTTCACGACGCAGGGCCCGCACATGCACGCTGATCAGGCAACCGTCGAACTCTTCGTCGATCCGCTCCAGGGAGAACTCCTCCGCGACCAGAATCCTCTGGGCCAGGCGGGCCATTCCCGGTGTCGAAAACCACTCCATGGGCCAGGCCTTGGGGGACTCCTCGAAGGCATGACTCCATTCGATCAATTCGGCCAACAACAGGCCGAGTTGAGCATTTTCCAATGTCAGGCGACTCAACGCCTCTTCCCGTTCCCGGACCAGGCGCGGATGACGCAACGCCAACGCCAACAGCGCCTGTTCGTGATCCCGTTGCGCCGTGATCCCCCTCGGCGCGGAAGATGGCGGGTTTCGTCCACGGGACGACAGGGCCGACACCGGGGCGGCGACGCGACGCCGGGCTGCTTCCGCATGCTCTCCGGCCTGGGAGAATGACAACGGGATATGCAACCGTTGACTGAGTGTTTCCAGGTAAAGTTCCCGCAATAACGGGTCTTTCACCCTGGATACGAGCGGCCTGGCCCGATGCAGCACGGCGGCTCGGCCTTCCGGGTCGGCGGCATTCAAGCCATCGCCGAGTTTGCGAATCAGAAAATCCACCGGCGCGATGGCGGATTCGATGCGCCGGTTGAATCCCGCCGTCCCTTCGCGCCGCACCACCTCATCCGGATCCTCGCCATTGGGCAGGAACAGGAAACTGGCGTGATGATCGGCCTCCAGGCCATCGAAATAGAGTTCCAACGCCCGCCAGGCCGCTTTTCCCCCTGCCGCATCCCCATCGAAACAGAAGACCACGCGCCGGGTATGACCCCACAACAGCCGCAGATGATCCGCCGTCATGGCCGTCCCCAGCGTGGCGACCACCGATTCGATGCCGTGTTCCACCAGGGCGAGGCGATCCATGTACCCTTCCACGACGATGACCGCGCCGGCTTTGGCGATGGGCGCGCGCGCCTGGTCCAGTCCGTAGAGGAGTTTGCCCTTCTGGAACAGCTCGGTTTCCGGCGAATTCAGATATTTCGGCTCGCCCGCCACCATCAGCCGACCGCCGAAGCCGACACAGCGCCCCTTGATATCGTGGATGGGAAACAGCACCCGATCCCGAAACCGGTCATAGGGTCGTTCGCCCGGCCCCTTGCGCGTCACCAGTCCGGCGGCTTCCAACAGTTCGATCGCCGCCTCGCCACCACCCAGATGGTCCAAAAGTCCACTCCATCCCGGTGGGGCGTACCCCAACCCCTCCCGTTGCACGATCTCGGGCCGCAAACCCCGTTCGGTCAGATAGCGCCGGGCCGCGGCCCCTCCCGGAGCCTGCAAGGCCGCGCGGTAGAACTCCCGCGCCGCGGCCAGCGTCTCAAGGAGTTTACTCCGCTGCTCCGCGCGTCGGAGCGCCTCGGGATCTTCGTGGGTCTCGCGCGGCAGGGGGATGCCGGTCAGGGCGGCCAACTCCTCGACCGCCTCGTAGAAGCCGACCCCCTTGGTCTTCATCACGAAGCCGAAAGCGTCTCCACCCTCTCCGCAGCCGAAGCATTTGAAGCCCTTGTCCGGGCGCACCGAAAACGAGGGGGTCTTTTCGTTGTGGAACGGACAAAGCCCCAGCCACGCGCTCCCCTGTTTTTTTAACTGAACGCGGCGCCCGATCAGATCCAGAAGATCCACCCGGTCACGGATCAGATCGATGAGAGTGTCGGGATACCGGGCCATCGGGCCATCCACGGACGTCAAGCAATCATGATACGAAAGATGGGAGGGAGAACAGACCGGCCCCCCCGTGCCGCCGACCCCCTTTGGAACCCCGACGGCCATCCATGCCCACGTCGAGCCATCCGAACCCATGGGATCCGGACGTTTCGGCATAACATTTTATTTGACAACGCCAGAGAAAATTTGTCAAGTCCCAGGCCCGATTTTTCGACACGAAAACGACGCCTGGCGGAAGGATCTCAGCGGCTCACCATGGGACCGACCCGACGTCCGCCGAGGATGTGGGCATGCAAGTGGTCCACCTCCTGGCCGCCGTGCTCGCGGGTATTGACGATCAGACGGTAGCCGCTCTCGGCCACGCCCAATTCGCGCGCCACATGGGCCACCCGCTCCAGCAGATGGCCAGCCGTGGCGCGATCCTCCACCGTCAGGTCATCCAGGCTGGCCAGATGCCGCTTGGGGATCACCAGGGCATGCACCGGGGTTTGCGGTTGGATGTCGTGAAAGGCGAGCACCTGCTCATCCTCATAGATTTTCTTCGCGGGAATGGCGCCATTGACGATCTTGCAGAAAATACACGTTTCGGACATGCCGGATCTCCATGCTGGGAATGGGTTGCGGTGGCGTGGTCATTGTGCCGCACTTTGGCCTTGCGCGCCACCGCCAGGGATCGTGCCGGACCAACTCCCAACCCCGTGCGCGCGGGCTTCGACTTTTTTTGGAGCGCGCGCACAACCCGCCTGGGATGAGACACGGGCAAGGACCGGAGGATCGGATGCGCTGAAAAAAACAGATAAAACGCGACCAGAATAGGTAGGAGTCCGCATGCGTCCATTCCTCCCCGTCAGTCAGACGGGTTGACTTTCGGCTGTATCTCCCTGGTCAGTTTCCACGGCAGAAGCGATTCATACTCCTCCAGGGTCTGAGCCGTCGGAATGCGTTCGAAGACATGCTGAAGATAAGCAAAAGGCTCCAAATCGTTGGCCTTGGCCGTCTCGATCAGGCTGTACAGGTTGGCGGAGGCCTTGGCCCCGCGCACGGTATCCGAAAACAGCCAATTCTTGCGTCCCACCACGAAGGGACGGATGGCATTTTCCGCGCCGTTGTTGTCGATTTCCAGTCGACCGTCTTCGATGTGCCGAACCAGGCGGTCCCATTGATTATGCAGATAGCCCAGAGCCTTCCCTGTCAGCGATGAGGCCAACACCAGAGGGGAGAGTTCGTCCATCCACTCCTGAATCTCCTTGAGAATGGGCGGCACCTCTCGTTGTCGCACCTCGAACCGCTGCTGTGGCGTCTTCCAGAGGTTCAGCAAATAGCGATATCTCCAGACGCTGGAACATCGTCGCTGCAGACAATACCGACAAATCCCCGCTCGACTGCAGTCTTTTCCGCCATCGGTAAAAGCTCTGCTCGCTGAGACCGTGCTCCAGCAGGTATGCCTGTACCGTACCTCCGGCACGTTCGCACGCCTCAATGTGCCCCAACCAAAACGCCCGCCCATGACAGGGTTCTCCTCGGTATCTCTTCCACCCTGTCGTCCTCCCGGAAAAAGCTGAAGTGGAGAACGATGGTGCATCATTCAGCCGAAGCCGGGAACCCTGGGGAGAAATGGACGCTGACGATCTGATGGTCCATCCGGCGGAACATGTGCAGTAAGTATCCCCCGGCAAAGCCGGGGGCTTTATTTTTGTGAGCCGCTCAAAGCGGCTTTTGGGGTCGCTGACGCGACCCCATTGTTTGCTGTCCGCCTAAAGGCGGCAACCCAGAGTCAGAATTGAAGCTTGAGTTGGTCCATGCGGTGGTCTTCCACTTCCTGTTGACGGATGTAGTTCCGAATCAGCGCCTCATCCCGCCCTACCGTGGAGACGTAGTAGCCTCTCGCCCAAAAACTCTGTCCCGTAAAATTCCTCCTCTGCTCGCCATACGTCCGTGCCAAATGAATCGCACTCTTTCCCTTGATATACCCGATCACCTGTGAAACCGCATACTTCGGCGGTATCGAGATCAACATATGCACATGATCGGGCATCAGATGCCCCTCCTCTATCCGGCTCTCCTTGTGCTGCGCCAGCGTTCGGAACACCTCCCCAAGAACGCGC
>JADGAY010000166.1 GCA_015231775.1 Magnetococcales bacterium
CAGTTGAACGCCATGATCGAGCAGGTCGCCGCCCATCCCGAGACCCCCCTCGGTCGTCTGTCGCTCCTGCCCGAGGCCGAACTCAAACTTCTCGATTCGTTCAACCAGCGCGCCACCCCCTTCCCGCATACCACCCTGGTCGGCCTGTTTGCCGCCCAGGTGGCCGCCACCCCCGAGGCGATCGCCATCGTGGAGGAGGAGGGCACCCTTATTGATTATCGAATGCTGGACGACTGGAGCGATCGCATCGCCGCCCAACTCCTGGCCGAGGGTCTGGCCATCGAGGAGATCGTCCCCCTGGTGGTGGATCGGTGCGCCGCCTTCTACGCCGGACTGTTGGGGATCATGAAGGCCGGCGGCGCGGTGTTGCCCATCGATGTGGCCACCCCTGCCGCCCGCCTCACCTTCATGCTCCAGGATTGCGGCGCGCGACGTCTGCTGGTGGAAAAAGGGCTGGAGAGTCCTCCCTCAGCACTTCCCCTGCTCCCGGTCGAGCGGTTGCGGAACGGGGATCCGGCGCCCTTAGCCCCTCCGCCACGCGCCCCGA
This sequence comes from Magnetococcales bacterium, assembly GCA_015231775.1. Lineage (GTDB taxonomy): Bacteria > Pseudomonadota > Magnetococcia > Magnetococcales > Magnetaquicoccaceae > Magnetaquiglobus. The sequence goes on from JADGAY010000166.1 coordinate 548, forward strand.
ACAACCTCGCCTACGTGATCTACACCTCAGGTTCGACCGGCCAGCCCAAGGGGGTGTTGGTCGAGCATGGCGGCTTCGTCAACATGACCCTGGCGCAGATTCGCGCCTTCGAGGTGCGGGAGGGTGACCGGGTGGTCCAATTCGCCTCCCCCTCCTTTGACGCCAGTCTCTCCGAGATCTTCATGGCGCTCCTCGCGGGTGCCGCCCTGGTGCCGGTTCGCCTGGTTACCATCCACGATCCGGAACGCCTGCTCAACCACTTCCAGACCACGGGCGTGAATGTCGCCACCCTGCCACCGGTTTATCTTCACGCCTTGTGCGCCGGGGGCGACCCACCCGCCATCTTGGCGCTCAAGACCCTGATCACCGCTGGAGAACCTCCCATCCTGGAGGATGCGCTGCGTTTGTCGGCGAAAATAAACTATTTCAACGCCTATGGCCCAACCGAAACCTCGGTGTGCGCCAGCATGCAGCGGGTATACCCGGATCCGGAACGCTATCCCCACGGTCAGATCCCCATCGGCCCGCCGCTGGAAAATCTGTCGATCCATCTGGTGGATGGGGCGGGGGAGCTGGTTCCCCTCGGGGTGCCTGGAGAGATCCGGGTGGCCGGTGTCGGGGTGGCGCGGGGGTATCTCAACCGACCGGAACTCACTTCGGAACGGTTTTTCATCCAACAGGGCCAAACGGTCGAAAGAGTCTATGCCACCGGCGATCTCGGACGCTGGCTGGAGGATGGCACCCTGGAACTCCTGGGACGGGGCGACGATCAGGTGAAGATCCGCGGCAACCGGGTCGAGCCGGGGGAGGTGGTGCATCAGTTGCTGCAACACCCGCTGGTGCACGAGGCGGCGGTGCTGGTGGAGCGGGACGACCTTGGCAACGCCGAACTGGTGGCCTTCGTGACCCCGGCGACCCTGGCCGCCGAGAGTCCCCGCGCCTGGCTGGAGCCACGCCTGCCCGCCTACATGCTCCCGAACCGCTGGGTCACTTTGGACAAGCTCCCCCTCTCCATCAACGGCAAGGTGGATCGTCAGGCGTTGCGCCGCCTGGCGCGGGAGGCCTGCCGGGAGTCCGGCGCCATCACCCCGCCGGCAACGCCGCTGGAGATGCGCATCGCCCGTGTGTGGCACAAGATTCTCGGACGGGAGAACATCGGCACCACCGAGGATTTCTTCACCCTGGGTGGGGATTCGATCAAGGCCATCCAGGTGGTGGCGGCCCTGCGGGATCTGAAACTCGAAACCAAGGATCTGTTTCTCTACCCCACCATCGCCGCGCTGGCCCGCGCCGCCGAGCAACCCGCGCACAGGTCGGCGTCGGAGCCCTCGGACGACAACCCGGTCACGGGCGTTCTCCCCCTGACCGCGATCCAGGCGTGGTTCTTCACGGACTACCCGATCGATCACCACCACTTCAACCACGGCGAGTATCTGTTCTTCGACACCCCCCTCGACGAACAGGCGCTTCTGGCCTCCCTGACCGCCGTGCAGCGCCATCACGACATGCTGCGCGCCTGTTTCCGGGTCGAAAACGGTACGATTACCCAAACGATTCAAGATGTCGATTTCCCGGTCGATTTCGAACTGATCGACCTGCGCGGGATGGATGCGGTCGAGAGACGCATGGATCAATTGACACGGGCGCTGCAAAGTGGCATTAATTTGTCGAGCGGACCGCTGTTCAAAACGCGCCTGTTCCGGCTGGATGGGGAAGAGCGTCTGCTTTTCGTCATCCACCATCTGATTATTGACGCCGTTTCCTGGCGGTTTCTGCTCGACGACATCCTGCGCGGCTACGAGCAGAGCCTGGCCGGCCAGACGATCGTGTTGCCGCCAAAGGGTGGATCGTTCCAGAAGTGGGCATTCGGGATCGCCGAATACAGCCGTGGCGCGGCGCTTTTGGCCGAGTTGACCCATTGGCGGACGGTGGACGAACTCCCCACCCCACCCATTCCGGGCTTCATCGAACCGGATCCGGCGGGGGTGGTGGCGATCGTGGACGAGAACATCACCCTGACGGTCGCGGAGACCGAGGGATTGTTGGCCATGACCCGTCGTGCCGGGGCGGCGTACCGGATGATCGACGCACTCCTGGCTTCTTTGGCACACTCTTTGCGTCAATTAACACAAACCACCCGGACCCCCATCATGCTCGAAAGCCATGGCCGGGAACCGCTGGTGGCGAATCTGGATATCAGCCGCACCGTGGGATGGTTCACCAGCGTTTTTTCTTTCGTGCTGACCCACGAGGACGGAACATCGCCCGCGGAACTGTGTCGAATCCAGCGCGAGGCGTTGGAGAAGATCCCGAACCGCGGCATCGGTTACGGAATTCTGCGTCATCTCACCCCTGGCGTGACGCTGAACCAAAAACCCAGGATCAGCTTCAACTTCCTGGGGGAGTACCGCCTGGATGGCGGCGCGCTGACCGAAAAAGTACGCGGCGACCTGGCACCTTACCGCGCCAGCGATCGGGCCCCGGCCCTGTATGACCTGATGTTCAACGCCATCGTGGAGGGTGGTCAATTGCAGATTTTCGTGGCCCATGACGCGCGTGCCTTCCCCCCTGCCGCCATCCAGGCCCTGCTCGACCCGATGCGATCCTTTTTGCTCAACCTTGTCCAATCAACCCATGCCGGGCTTGCCCCTCTTTCATAAATAATCATAAGGTGTCGTGACGATGAAAAAGATATGGCTCAATGAAAAATTCAGCGCCCTGGCCGCCATCAGTCTGGGTCTGGTCAGCGCGGCATGCGGCGGAGGGGGCGGCGACGGCACCAATCTCGCCAATGCCGTCAATCCTGCCCTGGTCACCGGCGTCTTTTCGGATGCCCCGGTGGATGGCCTGATCTACAAAACCTATACGATCAACGCCCAGGGCACCTATCTCGAAACCAACGCCTCCACCACGAAAAAAACCAGCGATGGCGGTAAGTTCCAATACAATGCCGTATCCGACTCCCGAGTCCGTTTCTTTGTGGACAACCTGGCCATTGGCGAAGCCGCGACCGGTTCCGTGGTCACCCCCATGGATCTGGTGGCCGATTCCACCACCGCGTTGGCGAATGTCCAGGATCCGGACAGCACGGATCGGGTCATCAAGGTTCTTCGTCTGTTGCAAACCCTGGATAGCGACAACAATCCTTCCAACGGCATCACCCTGAATGCCGGTCGTCTCAAAAATCCGGGCTGGGTGGACACGTTTGACATCACCAAACTGACGGACGCGGATTTCGTGACCAGCCCTCCGGCCACGACGGTCAGCGTGGCCAATGCCACCAAGCACTTCATGACCGAACTGCAAAAGCTCGACGCCAGCGGCAAGCCGGCCAAACAGGCCCAGTTCGCCAACCTAGTCAAGAAACTGAATTCCGGAGTCGATCCGACTCTCACCGTCGATGGCAAGACCGGCGCCCAGATGTTGACTGATTTATGGCCGCAATCGCGGCTCACCGCCCTGGATACCGCCATCAAGGCCAAACTCAAATCCTTGACCGAAAGCAGCGACGGAACCAAGCACGGCACCCTGCCAGGCGTGGTGATCAAGGTCAGAATGCCCAATGGTACGGATCAGGTCTATTCCAGCGGTTACTCCGATTTGGGTGCGAGCACATCACAAATCTCGGCCAACGACACACTCATGACGGACACCAAACACTTCCGTCTGGGCAGCATCACCAAGACCTTGACCGGCATGACGGCCATGGATCTCGTGAGTGAGTACGGATACAACACCCCCACGAAAAACATCACCACCGCCACCCTGGGGGATCTGTTGGGCGCGACCACGGTCACCACCACCGCGCCAAAATCCGTTAGCGGCTACAGTGCGGCCACCTTCAGAGCCGCCGTGGATCCCAACAACAAACTCTCCGATGCCCAGTTGGCCCTCTTCAAGGAGGTCACGGTCTACCAACTGCTCACCCACTTGAGCGGCCTCAAGCAGACCTCTTCCCAGCAAATGGAAGACAAGCTCGGCTATTACGACTACAACAACGTCTGGGCCCTGCAAGGCTATCTCGACAGCGAACTGGCCACCAAAGGGAGCGCATTCACGGCCCAGGAGCTGCTCAACATCAGTTACGACCTCGGTCTGGAGGAGCCAGGCAAGGGTTGGCACTACTCCAACGCCAACTATGTCCTGCTGGGCAAGGTCATCGAGAACCTCTCTCCAGTTGGAACCAAATGGCATGACGTGGTCAAGGCGAAGTTCGGCCCCACGGGCGCGACGCAGGCTTTGGCGACTCTGGACAACTATGTCGAAACCCTTCCTCCGACACTACCGGGCGACAATACGGTCGGAGCCACCGGTTACATCGACTGGTACAGTAACTTCGCCGGCGCCTGCAAAACCGTGGATGCCAAGTGCGAAAAGGACACCAAATATTCGGTCAAGATCCATCCGAGCTTCTATGGCGCGGCGGGCGGCCTGACCGGCACGGTCCACGATCTCTACACCTGGGCCCAATATCTGGGAACCAAATACGAGGATCCGGCCCACCCGATCGGCATGCTGAAAGACACCTATTTCAAGGTAATCCCGAACGTGTTGCAGATGGGACCGGCGGTCTTCAAGAACCTGGACCGCAAGCTGGTAGGCCATCCCGGTCAGGTGCAAGGGTATGACTGCTATGTGGGCTATCGCTACAACACCAAGGATCCGATCGCCGCGTGCGCCAACACCACCCTCAACGATGGCGGCAAGATCCAGGCCCTGCTGCTCAATTCGGTGATGGATATGATCGACGGCAAAACCGCGCTGTAATCCGGCAAGTGGGGTGAGGATCCCCTCATCCCACCAGCGGGACAGACCAAAAGGGTGGCTCCTCGGCAACCATGCTCGTTGGCCACAACTCAACCGTACCTCTCTTCCCCCCCGGCAAATCATCGCCGGGGGATTTTTTATTGACACCAAACGAACCAAGGATCATTCTTTTGCGAGTATCCTTCCTTTTATTTTTTTAATTGTGAGTTGCCGCCATGTCCTTCAACGTCCTGGGCATATCCGCCCATTATCACAACGCCGCGGTCTGTCTGTTGCGGGATGGCCAACTCGTCGCCGCCGCCGAAGAGGAGCGTTTTTCGCGCATCAAGCACGACCCCTCGATGCCCAAGGGGGCCACCCGCTTCTGCCTGCGCCAGGCCGGCCTCACCATGGCCGACATCGATTGCGTGGCCTATTACGAGTTGCCCGAACAAAAACTCGGGCGTCAACTCTGGATGGGACTGCCGGGTTGCGACCGCCGCTCCGATGAGCTGGCCCGCATGGATCCGAAACGGGCCGAACGGGAGATCCGCGCCATTCTGGGCTTCGATGGTCCCATCGAGTGGGTGGAGCACCATCTGGCCCACGCGGCCAGCGCCTTCCACTTCTCCGGCTTCGAGGAGGCGGCGGTTCTCACCGTGGATGGGGTCGGCGAGTGGGCCACCACCAGCTATGGCCACGGCATTGGCCAATCCCTGACCCTGTTCGAACAGGTGCTGTTTCCCAACTCCATCGGTCTTCTCTACAGTACCCTCACCAGCTATCTCGGCTTCAAGGTCAATGGCGGCGAATACAAGGTGATGGGACTGGCCCCCTACGGCAAGCCGGCCCATGTGGATGCCATCCGCGCCATGCTCCTGCCCGGCGAAGGGGGCCAGTACGCCCTGGATATGACCTATTTCGATTTTCTCCAATCCGACCGCATGTATTCGGACAAGCTGATCGAATCCCTCGGCGCCCCGCCGCGCGAGCCGGAATCGGACATGGGCCCCTTCCACATGGATGTGGCCCACAGCCTCCAGGTGGTTCTCAACGACATCATGGTCGCCAAGGCCACCTGGCTGCACGGGCGCGTCCCCTCGGAAAACCTCTGCATGGCCGGCGGGGTCGCCCTGAACTGTGTGGCCAACGGTCATGTATTGACCAAGGGCCCGTTCAAGAACCTCTTCGTGCAACCGGCTTCCAACGACGCCGGCGGAGCCCTGGGCGCCGCGGCCATCGCCCACGCGCGCCGTTGCCAGGAGCCC
>JADGAY010000167.1 GCA_015231775.1 Magnetococcales bacterium
CGCACTCGGCGTAGATGATCGCGGTGGCCTCGTTGAGAGGCTCTGCCTCGAAGCCGATCTCGTTGATGATCCGCCCGAGGATGTTGCGGTGATAGAGCACGTTGGATTTGGAGTTGACCGGATCGCCGGGCACCGAATAGACGCACTTGCCCGGCTTGGCCCCCGGTTCGAGGGCCAGAAGCTCGCGGATCATCACCGCCAGGATGTCGGTGGAGTTGATATCCTCCGGGCTGATCATCCCCTTTTGCATCGACCGGCTCAAACGGTAGCCGAAGATGTTGGCGAAGTTGTAGGCATCGTGGGAGAGGATGAATACCCCGTCGTCGATGCGGGCATGGCTGATCTTGGAGAGATCCATCCCCTCGATGTGGACATCCTCGACGGTCAAAAAGACATTGCGCAGGCTGGCGATTTCGATCTTGCCCAGCGTGTTGGCCCGCGCGCAGACCAGATTCATGGTACCCACATCCAGACCCAGATGGGTCGGGGCCACCCGGAGCGGCGCCACGGGCCGGGCCGGTTGCGGTGTGGGAGCTTGAGCCGGTGGCGGAGCGGCGCTGGTGACGGGTTGCGGGGTGGCGGGCTGGACGGGTTGCGCGACCGGTTGCGTCGCGGGCGCCATCGTTTCGGAGGTGCTCATGCGCGGAGATTCCTTGGAATGGGATTGGATAAACAGGACACTCATGATGTACCGTGCTGCTTCCGCAAAGGAGTGCCACGGGTGAGAGATGTCGGGAGTGGGTTTCCCGATTTAACCATTATCGCAACGTTTCAATAAAGTCAACCCATCAGCCGCCGTCGCGCTGCATGGAGGAGAGCTTGCGGGCCACGTCCTCGACGCTGCACTCCACGGTACGCCGGCCATGGGGCATCACGGCGCGATTCTCCGCCAGTCCGATCCCGTAGGCCGGGATGTAGCGTTCCGGCTCCGGACTCTCGCGGATTTCGAAGCGTGGGGTCGGCTCGTCATCCTCTTCGTCGGCCTCCAACCGGGTCTCGATGGTGGTTTCGAGTTTCTCCAAACGCCCTTCGACCTTTTTCAAGCGCTCGTCCACCCCGCGGGTCATGGCAAGCAACTTCTCCATGCGACGCTCCTGGGCCTCGAGGGGAATCAACACCCCGACCAGAATCAACAGCGCAAGGGAGGCTTGATAGATCTCCGAAGACAACCCGGTGGTGTAGAACAGGGCAAAGCCCAAACCGAGTCCCACCAGGATACCACGCAACAACTTGATCATTCCGCCTCTCCCCGTTTCGGATTCAAGGCATTCAACCGATTGACGTTCCGCAACAGATCCCCGTCATGGACCACCTTCTTTTCGGTGGCGGTGGTTCCCCCTTCGAGCTTGCCGGGGTGAATCGAGGGAATGAAGGGCATTTTCCGAGACTCCACCTCGCGAATCACCTCGGTGGCCAACTCCGGATAGTCCCTGGCGGTGACAGCCAACAGATGTTTCAGCCCATCCATCTGCGCCTGACGGTTCCAGCGCTGTCCCATCCAGACCAGAACCCCGGCGAACCCCAGGCCAAGCAGCGCGAACAGCACCCCCCAGGCCCAGGAGATCCCGCCTCGCCCCTCGGCAACGGCATCCCCGGCACCATCGTGCGGAACCGACGATGCCACTTCCCGTCCCGAGAGATCGCGCACCCCCTGCTCCAGCACCGCCACCCGCCGGGCCAGGGCCTCCTGATCGCCCCGCGCCATCTCCAGGGAGGCGACACGGGTATCGAGTTTGGCCTGCTGGGCCTGGTTCTGTTTGAGCACCTCGGTCAACTCGCCCAACTGCCCTTGCAACCGCACCAGCACGTTCTCCAGGCCACCGCTGGCCGGCGCGGCCACGCTCTGCAACTGGGCGCGAGGCGGGGTGGTATCCGGCAGGATCAACATCTCCTCGCGCCCGGAAGCGGCGGATTTGGCCTCGGAGGCCGGTATCTTGCCCGCCTCGGGCGAGGAACTGGCCAACAGGGCGGTTTGGGGCGGCGGCGGGACGTTCTGGCCGGCCAGGGTCTGCTCCCAGGCCTTGGTGTGCGACAAACACATGGCCCGCGCCCAACGATCCGGAATCGCCCGCGCCTCGGCCACCGACGGAATGGTCAGCATGCCGCCGGAGATGAGGTTGTTCATGTTGCCGAGGAGGAAATGCTCCGGATTGCGCTCGTAGATGCCGGACATGATCTGATAGATGGTCACCGAGCGGCTCGAAACCAATCCACGGGCGATCGAGGTCAGGGTATCCCCCTCCTTGACCGGTCCATACTGCTTGCCGGGCGCGGCGGGACTCTCGGAGGCGGTTTGCCCCTTGGCCGGCTTGGCGGAACCCTTCGCCTCGGCCTTGGGCTCCTCGGCGCGCGCCTCGACGACCGGCTTGGGGTCGGCGGGCCTGCTCTCCACCGGCGGTTTGATCTCGCTCTTTTTCAACTCCACGCCGGTTTTGGCCTCAACGGCGGGTGGTTCCTTGTCGCGACCTTCCGGTTTGGCGGCGCTGCCGGCAATGCGAAAAACCGGGAAGTTGGTCTGCCTGGTGGAGGTGACCCGCAACAGGAGATCGAATCCCTTCGGGTTCAAGGGGGTGTTGGAGGTGAGCCGGATGCGCGTTTCGCCATCCTTCTCGAGGGTCTCGACCCGCACATCGTTGAGCTGTTGGGCGCGATTCAGGCCCATGACCTTGTAGTCGGCCTTGGAGCCGAGCTTGACCAGTTTGAGCTTCTCGCCCTCGACCAGACGCAGGGGGATTTCCGCCTGGAATTTCTTGCCTGGCGGGGATTGAACGGCGATCTCTCCCACCGCGAATGACCAGCCTTCCATGGGCAGGAGGCTCATCCAGCCGATCAATCCCGCGAGAATCAGGCGCTTATCCACGTTTTTGATCCTTGCTCGCCAGTTCGAATGGTTCCCCAAGATGCGTTAAGGCGACTAGCATATCCTGGGAACCGGCGCGCGACAAGTTTTCATGTGCCGCAAAGGCTGCTCCAGGCTCAGGTCATCAGGAACCGCTGGCTCTCCCCCTCGAGCACCAGACAGGTGAGGTGACCGGAGTGATAGGCCCCGGTATCGATGCCAATCCGGCTCGGGGTGACCATCGGAGTGGCCATCACCGTGTGGCCATGCACGACCATCTTTTCGAACCGCCCTGGAAAAAAGAGGAATGGATCGCGGATCCAGAGCAGATCCGGCGGGGTCTGACGGTTGAGCGGAACGCCGGGACGCACGCCGGCATGACAGAAAAAATAGTCCCCGATCTCGTAACGGAAACGCAAACCGGTGAAAAAGGCCTGATGGGAGGCCGGCATCGCCTCGAGCAGCCGGTCGCGCAGCTCGCGCATGCGGTCGTCCGCGGAGATCCGACCCGGCACCCGCACCTGGTAGCTCAACGCCATGGCCATGCCGCCGTATTGCGGCCACCCGTGGCCACCCACCGGATTGACCAGGAAATCCTCCATCTCGGCCTCGTGGTTGCCCTTGAGAAAGATCGTCTCGCAACCGGTCAGGGGTTCGTCGAGGAGGATATCGATCACCCCCCGGCTATCCTCGCCACGATCGATGTAATCCCCCAGATAGACCACCACCCGACGCACGGACGCGGGCAGCTCGGCCCAATCCGCCCGGATCATGTCATGCAACTGGCGCAACAGATCCGCCCGTCCGTGGATATCGCCGATGGCATAAACCCGCGTCCCCTCGGGCAGAGACGGCGCATAGGCCGGGATGGGTTCGAGATCCTCCACCCACGCCCCTTCGTCCGCGTCGTCATCGTCATCCGCCATGGTCGGACGCCCCAGGAGCAACCGTTTGAAGAATTTCAACATGCTTCTCACACCCTCTATTGATGCACACCCCGTGGGCACCCATCGCATCGGATCGTGCCCCACCCGGCTCTTTTCGGCAATCCGGAAAGAGAACTCAAGCGCCACGAACCGGTCATTTTCTCCACCCCAGGCCGGCAAAAATTGCCGGGGGCACTGCGTCAAACTCACGTCAATGCACGCGGAATCGCCACTTGCATCACCCGGCACAAAGATTGCGATCACCCACACCATGCCGTCCCCATGGCCGCCAATCACCAAACTTGACTGGATGGGGGAGCCCCCTCACCCGCCATCCGTGGACCTCACCTGACGGGCGTTCCACGGTAAACAATGCTGGAGCACACGATGATGATCTCTCCGATGAACATGGAATCCTGGATCAATCAGGCCTTGGCCATTGTCGAGGCCGGTCCGGAACACCCTGCCTTCGACGATGCCTGGGAGTATCTGGCCATGAGCAAGGAGCCACAGGTGCGTGAGGCGATGCGTCAGGCCATGGAGGAGATCTTCGGCCCCCATCCGGCCCCCACCGGCTACGATGACCTGGGCGAACCCTACTGGCGCACCTCGGTCATCGCCAACTATTTGAACATCCCGGAAGACGAGATCCTCGAAACCGCGTATGACATGAAGGAAAAATGGGGCTACTCCGCCGGCGTGGCCCAGACCCGCGATCTGCACGCGGTCCACTGAGGCATCTCGCCCCCTCACCCCACGAACCTTCAAGAACGCACCACGCGGACGCTCCAGGGGTAATGGGGCGCGGGGAGCCCCCCCACACCCCGTTCCGCCCTTTACGCGTCCTTCCGACGCGCAACGACCGGGAGGTCCGTCTGACCATCCGCCTGGGTGTGGCCATGCACGACGGACACCCGGACTACTATCCCCCCTGGCCCGAGCCGATGCCGCGTTCCATGAGGCCAAGGAGGGAGACGCAACCAGGGGCGGTTGGCCGACGGTGGGTGACACACGGGTATCGACACCTCCGCTCCCCGCGTTCTTGACCCGACGTCCAACCTGTTCTAAACTGACAGGGTTGGCCCAACATTAAGAACAAGCCATACGATCAACCTTTCCCGTCGCCACTTTCCGAGAAGTCCACACGTGCCCGATCACAGCCTGGAACCGGATCTCATCGAACGCCAGTTGCAAGACCCGATCCTGGGTCTGAGCAACTACACCTCCTTGTCACGTCTCATGCCGCTCATCGAGGTACGGGATTATCCCGCGGGCGCCGTGCTCTGCCAGGCCAATACCCCGAGCGAGGGACTCTTTCTTCTCACCGACGGACGCATCGCCCTCTCCCGGCCCGACGGGACGCCGGTCTCCAACCAGGAACGCCGCTGCGGGGAAGAGAGCGCCACCGATTTCAAGGAGTGTCTGGTTCAGGCCGTGGTCCTGGAACCGGTTCGAACCCTGTTCATTCCCCGCGCCTCGGTCCAGCTTCTGGCCGCCGAACAACCGGTCATCAAACAGGCCAGCATCACCGCCCTGATGTCCCATGTCAGTGGACACCCCCTGAAACTCCCGACCCTCAAACCCGCTTCATCGGGCGAAACCCCCAGCACCCTCACCAGCCACGTCGGCTGGCTCTCGGCCATTCTCCTCCCCGCGGTGGTGCTCTACTACGGCGAACAGTTCAATCTCGAATCCAACATCACCACCTTTCTGGCCATCTCCTCGGCCACCATCCTGATGTGGATGTTCTCCCTGGTCGATGACTACATCCCAGGGCTGTTCGCCATCGTCTCCATCCTCATGGCGGGTCTGGTTCCCCCCTCGGTGGTGCTCTCCGGATTCTCCTCCAACAGCTTCCTGATGGCCATGAGCATCCTCGGCCTGAGTACCGTCATCGCCTCTTCGGGACTCGGCTACCGAACCTTGTTGTTGCTGCTCTACCGTCTGCCCAACACCCGCTTCTGGAACAATCTCGGATTGATCCTGATCGGATTCGTGCTCACGCCGCTGATCCCCTCGATCAACGCCCGGCTCGCCATGGTCACCCCGTTTTTCACCGACATGGTGAAAAACCTGCGTCTGGTCCCCGAAGGGAAGGCCGCCACGCGCCTGGCCATCAGCGCCTTCACCGGCGTCTCCCTGATGTCGGCCATGTTCATCACCAGCAAGTCGGTCAACTTCGCCATGTTCAGCCTGCTGCCCACCCAGGCGCAGGACCAATTCCAGGGGTTCCGCTGGCTCGTGGCCGCCGGCGTCTTTGGGCTCTTCATGCTCTTCGCCCACATCCTGGCCGACCTGCTGCTGATGCGCACCAAGGAACAACCCCAACTCGACAAATCCCGCGTTGCCCTGCAACTCCAGCTCCTCGGCAAACTCAAACACCGGGAATGGGCCGCCCTGCTCGGCATCGGCGTCTTCATCCTCGGCATGATGACCTCCTCCTGGCACCAGATCCAACCCACCCTGCTCGGCATGTCGATCTTCTATGCCCTGCTGCTGTTTGGCTCACTGCGCAAGAAAGAACTCACCGAAAAGATCGATTGGCCGTTCCTGCTCTACCTGGGTGAACTCACCGGCCTGGTGAGTGTTTTCAACTACCTGGGACTCGATCAGCACCTGGCCACGGCGCTGCCCACCCTGGGCGCCACCATGCGGGATCATTTCGAACTCTTCGTGCTGCTGCTCTTCGTGATGATCTCCTTGGTGCGCCTGGTCATCCCCATCAGCATCACCATCGTGGTCCTCATCACCCTATTCATGCCCCTGGCGGAGATCTAAGGCAT
>JADGAY010000168.1 GCA_015231775.1 Magnetococcales bacterium
GACCGTCCCGCCAGGGGGGCGATGGCCGGAAGCGCGGCGAACGGGCCGGCATCGATGACGCGGCCCGCTTGCGCCAACGTGGGATCGAACAGCAGGGTGAACTGCTTGTCCTCCGGGCCATCCAGATAGAGCTGCAACTGCGAGTGCTGATCCACCACGCCCCGCGCCTCGACCGGGGTCAAGCCCTGTTTGCGGCCTTGGGGATCGATCTTGCCGAGGCTCTCGGCCCAAAGCTGCCGAAACCAGGTGGCGATGGTCTCCAGACGCGATCCATAGGTGAGCAGCACGCTCATGTTGCGACCCGCCGTGGCCATGGCGGCCTGGGCGAGGGCGTGACGCAGGGCGGGATTTTTGGCCGCGTCCGGGAGCAGACACCCCTCGGCCATGGAACGCGCGCCCGCCACCAGGGCATCGATGTCGATGCCGGCGAAGGCCGCCGGCAGAAGACCGGTCACCGAAAGCACCGAAAAACGCCCCCCCACCGCGGCATGCGGGATGATCGGCACCCCGAGGGTGGTGGCGATGGCGCCCAGGGCACTGGCCGGGTTCTCGGTGACCACGGCCAGATGGTCCGCCAGGGCGGCCCGCCCGAGCCGTGCTTCGAGCACGGGGAGCACGGTGAGCAGTTGCGCCAGGGTCTCCGGGGTCTCCCCGGATTTGCTGATCGCCAAAAGACGGGTGGCCTTCCAGTCCAGATCATACAGCGCGGCCAACTGCTCCGGACAGATGTTTTCGAGGAAGGTGACGCCGCTTCCCGGTCCAACCAGGGTGCTCACCAGCATGTTGCCGCCCAGTGAACTGCCGCCGATCCCCAGCACCACCAGCCGTTCGGCCCGCGCCCGGAAACGATCGGCCCAGAGCCGGGATGTTTGCAGCTCGGTGTCACGCTCAAGCAGTTGCAGGAATGGTGGACGTTGGGCCGGTTGCGCCTGCCAGAGGGTCAGGGTATCGAGCAGACCGGGCGGGCAGTCACGATCCTGGATGAAGGTGTGGGGGCGGATATCGAGTGAGGAAGAATGGTTGGCCACGGTGTGATCGCATCCTACGATGATGTTGCTATGTCCATGAAATCGAATGGGAAAAAACGGATGATCACGCTGGTTCGCATGAATGAACCGCGCCGATGGCGCCATCAATCCCGTTTGGGGAGATACTCTAAGGGATTTTGCGGCTCAATGCTACGCCGGATTTCAAAATGGAGGCGCGGCGAGACGGTCACGCCCGATTGTCCGGCCAGGGCGATGGTTTCGCCGGCGCGCACCGCCTGTCCCTGCTTGACCAGAATCTTCTGCACATGGGCGTAGGTGGTCATGAACGTGCCGCCATGACGCAACAATACCATGTTGCCAAAGGTGGCCAAACCTTGATCCGCATAGGCGACCACCCCATCGGCGGCGGCGACCACCGGATCCCCCGGATTGGCGGCGATGTCGATGCCGGTGTTGCGGCGCGCGCCGAACTGTCCGAAGCGGCTGATGATCCGACCTGAATGGGGCCAGATCCACCTGGCCGGTGGATTGGGTGAGAGGGCTTTGAAGGTGCCATCGCTCCCTGGAGCGGTGTCGGGCGCGGGAGGCAGGTCCGGGAAGACCGGCTTGTCGCGCATGGCCAGGGAGGGGGGCGGAATGCGTGCCGGGGTGGTTTCCGCGGGCTTGGGGATGGCGTTGGTGGGGGTGTCGGTGCTGCTTTGGACCGGGTTGGCTGGCACGTCAACGGGCTTGATTGGCACGCCCGATCCGGCATCCACGGGTTTTGTCGCCGCGTCGGCGGGTTTGATCGCGGAGCCGACGGCTTCGGGTCTGGTGGGAAGAGGCGGTTTCTCGTTTTCAACGGCCTTGGGATCGTCGTCGCCGGAGGTGGGGGCGACGATGCGCAGCCGTTGTCCAACCTGAAGCTTCTGCCATTTCGACAAGCCGTTCCAGGAAGCCAGGGTCGCCACATCCACCTTGCGGGCGGCGGCGATCGACCAGAGGGTCTCCTTGGGTTTGACGATGTGGAACCGTTCCTGGTCGCTTTTTCCGGGCCTGGCCGGTGCGGGTTCGGTTTTTTTGGCCAGGGGCGGTCCCTGTTCGATGCGCACCGGCGCGGCGTCGGTGGCGGGTGGCGGGGGCAATGCACCGGTACCGGTGCAGCCGCCGATCCACCCGGAGAGCAACAGGATTCCGACCGCGCGCGCGGTTTTGATGTCCGCGAGGCGTTGCCGGAATGCATGATTCATGCGTGGGTGTCCTTCCACCCCTGCGCACCGAGCAGAGGGACGAAACAACACGGTTCCAGGGTTTCGCGATGCAGGCTGCCATCGGCCTCGCGACGGATGCGCACCAGGGTCTGGGCGGTCAGGGTTCCCTCGGGGGCCACCAGCAGGCCGAAGGGGGCCAGTTGCCGGATCACGCCGTCGGGGGTGACCGGTGTACCGGCGGTGATGATCACCCGGTCGAATCGACGCTCTTCCGGCCAGCCGATCGAGCCATCCCCCTGACGGCAGATCACGTTGTGATAGCCCAGACGCCGCAGACGCTTGCGCGCCGAATCGGCCAGCGCCGGCAGACGTTCGATGGTGTAGACCTTGTGACAGAGCTTGGCGAGAATCGCGGTCTGATAGCCCGAGCCGGTGCCGATTTCGAGGATCTCCTCCCGTCCGTCGAGCATGAGGGCCTGACTCATGCGGGCCACGGTATAGGGTTGGGAGAGGGTCTGGCCGTCGCCGATGGGCAGGTTCTCATCCCCGTAGGCGCGACTGGCCAGTGCCTCATCGACGAACAGGTGGCGCGGCGTGTCACGCATCACCGCCAGCACGCGCGGATCATCGATTCCCTGTTTTTCAAGCAGTTCGCGCACCATGCGATCCCGCGCTCGGGCAGAGATCATGCCGTGTTCCGGGGGTTTCATGGGCTGAAGGGGGATCCGTGGGGTAAGAGAGTCATCATCATCATCCCCCAAGGATACGGGCCGGGTGCGGGTGTGTCAACGCATGGACGAGAATTAATGAATGTGAAAAGGGCCCGTGACAGGGTACCGGGTTTTGGGGTACCGGTGATCCGGAACCGATCCGAATCGATTCAGAATGGCCAAAGCGCTTCGATTGATGCTTGGAACGTTGCCCTGGACCCCTGGGTGGGCGATAATTGCCCTTGAATGGATGAACCGGGAGATCCCGAAACGTTATCAAAACTTCTAAATTGGATTCCGATCACCACCCATGAGCGACCCATCCGACTCCTCATTCTCGCACGCCGATCGCGATCAGGCCTTGCAATTTGATCCGGTCATGCGCGACATCCCACGCGAAGTGCGCAACATTCTGCAACCGGTGCGTATGGAAGGGGAGAGCCATTTCCAGTTCCGCTGCCATCCGGGGGTGGCCTGTTTCAACGCCTGCTGCGCCAACATCGAGATCATCCTGACCCCGTATGACATCCTGCGTCTGCGGCGTCGTTTGAACATCACCGCCGAGACCTTTCTCTACGAGTATGCCACCCCCTATACCCTCGCCAAGGGACAGCTTCCCGTGCCGCTGATCCGCCTGGACGAGGATACCGGCAAATGTCCCTTCAACACCCCCGAGGGGTGTTCGGTCTACTCGGACCGGCCCGTGGCCTGTCGTTACTATCCCATCGGGCTGGCGCTGATGCGACCGGATACCGCCAACACCAACGAGGAGTTCTTCTATCTGGTCAAGGAGTCCTTCTGTATGGGTCACCAGGAAACCACCTCCTGGACCATCGACTCCTGGCGCAAGGACCAGGGTTCGGACGGCTACGACGCGCGCAACAAGGGGTGGATGGAGGTGATCCTCAAGCGCCGTTCGGCGGGGGACGAGGTGCGCACCTCCATGCAGCTCTCGGAATTCTTCTACATGGCCAGCACCGATACCGAGGAGTTCCGTCGGTTTCTCTTTCAGTCGAGTTTTCTGGAGCGGTTCGACGTGCCGGAAGAGACCATCGAGCGGTTGCGCACCGATGACGAGGCGCTGCTCGACTTCGCCTTTGACTGGCTCAAGACCGTTTTGTTCGGCGACAAGAAGGTGGCGGTGCGCCCGGAAGCCCTCAAACGCAAGGCCGAGCGTCGGGCGGCAGCCGCCTCCGAGGCGGATGCGGATCCGGATGCGGATCCGGAGTCAACCTGACCATGCCGGTCGTGCGTCCCTGTGGGGTGGTGCTGCGCGGCCAGGAGCTGCTGGTGCTGCGTTATCGCTATGGGGAGCACGATCGGTTCAATCTGCCGGGAGGCAATCTCGAGGGGGATGAGACCCTGCACGACTGTCTGGTGCGTGAGTTTCGCGAGGAGTTGAATCTCACCGTCACGCCTGGGGAGTTGTTGCATGTCGCCGAGACCCGCACCGAGCGTTCCACGGTGCATCTGGTGTTTCGGGTGGAGCATGAAGGCGAGCCCAGCCTGAATCCCGAGCAGGTGCGGGCCAGCGCGTTGATATGGCTGCCGGCGCGTGACTGGGCCGCCGCACCGCTCTATCCGGCCATCGGCACGGCGCTGAGCGACTGGTTCGCCCGGCGTCCCGCTCCGGTCTATCTGGGTCGAATCCCCCAGTCGTGGTATTGAGAGGCGGCACGCACGCCGCGTCATCCTGGCCGCATCGTCGGAAATGGACACCCTGACGCTGATGGCCTATAATCGGTTGATCCGATTCTCTCGACCAACTTTGTCACGCCGGCTTAAGATCTCCGTGAACCCAACCCCAAAGACGAAGTATCCGCTCAACCCCTGGATGCGTTCCGACGTGGATCCGGAGTCGGCAGCGTCCGCGCCGGAGCCGGTCGCGGTCGAATCCGCGTGGGGTACACGGACGTGGGTCGAGGTACGCCGATTTGCCCCACCCTGGGACCAGTGGAATGCGCGCGGGCAGGAGTCGGAGCCGAGCATCGCGCCGCCCGAGCCGACCGTGGCCCCGGAGCCCGAGCCGACCGTGGCCCCGGAGCCTGAAGCGCCCGTATCCCCCGAGCCCGAACCGCCCGTATCCCCAGAGCCCGAGCCGACCGTTGCGCCGGAACCCGAGCCGACCGTGGCTCCCGAGCCCGAACCGACCGTTGCGCCGGAACCCAAACCGACCGTAGCCCCCGAGCCGACCGCCGCGCCGGAACCCGAACCGACCGTAGCCCCCGAGCCGACCGCCGCGCCGGAACCCGAGCCGACCGCCGCCCCAGAACCCGTCTCCCGTTTGGATTCTCGACCCACCCTGGCAAAACCCCCGGCCAGGGAGATGCCGACCCGAGGGCCGCAACCCGCGCCAGTACCGCCGCGCCCCGCGCCCACCCAAGCCGCGCCGGTACCGCCGCGCCCCGCGCCCACCCAAGCCGCGCCGGTACCGACACGCCCGGAGCCGACCAAACCCACCACGCGGGGATTGCCCGGCTGGATGTGGGGTTTGATGGTGATTCTGGGCTTGATCGTCCTGGCGCAGGTTGCATGGCTGCCGAAGGGTGGTCGCGACGCCGTTCAGCTCGGCTCCTCGGAGCCGGCGCAACCCCTCTCCACCGTGACCAGGGAGGAGGGGCGTGGTCCCAGCGCGGCGGAACAGAAAAGCGCGCCGGGCGCATCCGTGGCGCAGAGCGAGGCCGAGGCCCCATCCAAGGCGGAACCCCCCAAGGCGGAGGAGCAGAACCCAACCTCAACGCCCAAGGGAGCCGTCGAGAGGCCATCCGTGGAGGAATCACCCGGTCAGGGGGGTGTTTCTGCCCCTGGGGTGGCGGTCGCCGAGGAGAAGCGGTCGGAAACCAACGGAGCGCCAGAGGCTCCCCAGGTGACGCCGGGCGGGGCCATGCCGGTGGCGGCGGAATCCGCGGAAAAAAATCTCCAGGTTCCGGTGCAGGGTGATCGTGTTGGAGATGGGCCACGGGTCGAGCCAACCCCGGCCCGCGAGCCGGTGGCCATGCGTGGCGCGCCCAAGCAGCTCAAGCCGAAAATGAAACCCCAGGCCAAACGATTGGCACGCAAGGATGGCGTGCGCGGTGGCAAGCGCCTCGCGTCCGGGATGATACCCGAGGATGCGCTCCCAGGGGCCGGCGTCGATGGCGGGATCGAACGGAGCGCCAACCCTGAAGGGAAGATGCGTCAAGTCGAGGCGGCACCCTCCGTGCCCAGCCGCTCCGCCAGCCAGGCACGCGCCTCGTCGCTGTTCGGCATGCCCCCCGATTCGATCAAGTCCGGCGCCGAGGCCGCCTCCAAGGGGAGTGGGCCGAAAGTGGAGTTCGTGGTCGCTTATGGATGCTTTTCCAATGGCGGGGAGATCCGGCGCCGCCAGGAGGCTATTCGCGCCCGGGGCTGGCCGGTGCGCAACAGCTATTACACCGTCGGACAGACCATCATGACCTGCCTCTACAGCGGCCCGTTCCCGACCCCGCAAGCGGCGGACAAGGCCACGGATCTCTTCGAGGAGAAAGGGTGCTTGCAGCTCCCCAAGGAGGAGCAACCGGTTCCGGGCCCTTGATTCCCCTTTTCGAGCGCCACCCGGCGGATCCGGGGGGGTGATCACCCCGAATCCACCCGTTCCCCCGGATTACCGGAACTTCCAACCC
>JADGAY010000169.1 GCA_015231775.1 Magnetococcales bacterium
CGGTCCTTGAGCAGCAGACGGTTGGGCAAACCGGTCAGGGCATCGTGATGGACCAGGAAGTGGAGCTGCTGTTCGGAGCGCTTGATCCCGGAGAGATCGGAGAAGACCTTCACATACTGCCGGACCACCCCATCGCCATCGCGGATGGCGTTGATGTTGGCGAACTCCGGATAGACCGAGCCATCCCGACGCTGACTCCACACCTCGCCACGCCAACGACCATGGGTGGTCAACTCCTGATCCAGTTGACGATAAAAGGCCTCGTCGTGCTGGGAGGAGAAGAGCATCAGCATCGGCTTGTGGATCGCATCCTCCTCGGCATAACCGGTGATGGTGGTGAACGCCGGGTTGACCGATTCGATGAGCCCCTGGGCATCGGTGACTACGATCCCCTCGGTGGTGTTCTGGTAGACACTGGCCGCCAGACCAAGCTCCACATCGGTCTGACGCCGCACTTCGACCTCGATCTGCAAGGCCTGGTTGATGCGGGTCAGCTCACGGGTACGTTCCTGGATCCGACTCTCCAGCTCCTTCTTATCCAACTGGATCTGCTCGATGAACGTGTGGCGATCCTCCTCGTGGACGCGGATATCGCTCCGCAAGCGGCGGACCACCAGCGCGAAGAGCACACTCAGTCCGCCCACGAGCAGAGCGGTGATGAGGAGTTGTTTCCACTGGGCCCGCTCCACCTGTCCCATGAGCGGCGAGATATCCTGTTGGATCTCCATCACCCCCACGATCTGTCGATCCGGGCCATGGAGCATGGGCAGGCGGCTCTCCAGAACGGTCCGCGTGGCCGGTCCATCCGGGTTCATGTGCAATGAACCCGACTCCTCGTGGATCCGACTCTCCTGCTGGCCGGCAAGCGACGCACGCACGTTCGCATCCGCGGCGTGATCCTCGCCGACCTTGGGTCGGTGGATGGAGAAGATGGTGATGCCGTGTCGATTGTGGATGGTGAAATCGATTACCGAGAGTTCGGCGATGAACGGTTGGAGCTGTCCGGAAAGCCGGACGATTTCAGGACGGGAGAGCAGGGAGGCGGCTTGAGCCGGACGCTCGTCGATGAGCGGGGCAAGCTCGTTCCAGAGGGCGTTGCCGAGTTGGCGCGCGAGGAGTTGGTGATTCTTCTCGCCCAGATCGCGGATCTGGGCGACCATCACCTGGCGGTTGAAAAGGGTGAGCAACCCAAGCAGGAGCACGGCGACCAGAAAACCCGCCAAGGCGATGAGCCGCAAGTTGCGTGCGCCGCGCATAAATCTCTCCACCCTCGAATCCCTTGAGCGGCGGGCTGCGTCGAGTCCGCGATCACAAACGAAAAAACCTGTCACCAAGTGTATCGGAAAACAGATACCCGCGTCAAAGGGTGGCTCGGGGAATCGACTCGAAAACCGGCATCACATTCAGAGGCTGTTTGGTGATGCCCTCCATGGGAATCACCAAATCCGCACGCATCGAACAAAGCGATTCGTGTTTCTCAACTTGCCGCGCCATTTGGCGGGCCACGCCTGGCCCGCATCGGCGGTTTGGTCTGTGCCAAACCGCCTCTCAGACCCAACGCGCGCGGATTCACTTTGTGAGTGTGACCGTCGCAAGTTCCTTGAAGAGATGGTTGGTGATCGCCAGGCCAAGCATGGCGTAATCCTGATTGAGAGTGACGCCGATGCCGTTGGGCATCAACCGCGAGATCCGGCAATGAAAGGTGTAGGAGTCCTGACCGAGATGAATGGTCCCCTTGCCGAGACGATCCAGCGCCATGTTGGCGGAATAGCCCGTGGCCACGAAAAACCCGCTCAGACTGACATCCTCGGAAAATCCACGCACCTCCTCGCCGTCCTCAAAATGGAGCGTCACGGGAAAACGCATGCCATAACGCTCATGCCGACGATTGTTGGCGGGTTGTTTGGCTCTTCCGCTCTGCTCCCTGGACATGGATTGCCCATTGGAACCTCTCTTGAACGCGTCACCCATGGCCGTTTCCTCTCGCCATTCCCAAGACCGACTCAACCCCAACCAACCGCTTCCCGATGCCCTTCGACAGGCAAGGGGCGCGACTGAAGCGTGGAGCATCTGAAAACACGCCTGTTCCGCGTGAATTCTGGCGCGAATGATCGCTGCGTGGCAAGCTTTCGTCGTGTCCGTGGCTGATGGCGAAGAAGGGTCAGGCAGGTTCATCGGGAATCGTGCGGAAAAACAAGGGACGCAGAACGATCAATGGTCCGCGTACTCCCCCTCGTCGAAAGGCGGACGCCGATTGACCAGGGCCTCGAGCATGAAAAGCTCCTCATCGGTGTGATTGACCCCCGGTGCCCGGCGGATCGGCGAGCGGACGGTGAGAAGCCGCGCCGAATGGTGACGCGCCTCATAGGTCTCGGTGATCTCCGGGGCATCACGCATGCGAATCTCGAGCCGTCCATAACAGAGGCAGACATAATCCTGCTCCGGGACCACCTCCAGATAGACCCCGGTGCCGCGAATCCCCAGAATCGCCGTGGGCAGCTTGAGGGTGCGGGATCCGTGGCCGAACACCGACAGCACCCGCCCAGCCTGCAAGGTGAACCCCGGCGTGCGAAACCGCTCGGCGATCGCGTCCAAGCCCTCCTCCCCCGGCGCGGGGGTGGGCGATGGCGGGGCATCCTCGGGCATGTCGAAACGCATGCGGGTATTGACCCCCAACAGAAACGCATCCTCTCCCATCACCAGCACGGTGCGCCCCTCGGGGCCGGTGGCGATCTCATCGCCAGGCAGCACCAGGGCATCCTCCCCCACCAACCGCCCCCCGACACGGGTCTGACTCCCCACGCGCCGGATCCCCTGCCGAACCGGCAGAAACGCGCACCCCCCCGGCACGAGCAGCGTCCCCAACAGCAGGCCACGCATCAGCACCAATCGTCGTGTCGCCCCGGATTCACCCATGTCGTCCCGCTCACCCCTCCGCATCGACGACGAAGCGCAAGGCCAGACCGTTGTTGCAGTAACGGGTGCCCGTCGGCGAACCGGGATCCTCGAACACATGCCCCTGATGCCCGCCACATCGGGCACAGTGATATTCGGTGCGCGGCATGTAGAGCTTGCCATCGACCTTGGTATCCAGGGTTCCGGGGAGAGCCGCCGAAAAACTCGGCCACCCGGTGCCACTGTCGTACTTCATCACCGAGGTGAAGAGTTCCTGTCCGCAACCGGCGCATACGAACTGTCCAGCGCGGTACTCCTGGTTGAGCGAGCTGGAGAAGGGCCGCTCGGTACCCTCGCATCGCAGAACCTGATAGGAGCCCTCCGGCAAACGGGCACGCCACTGCTCCGGGGTCAGGTCGAGATTGGAATCCATGCCAGGCCACTCCTGAATTAATCAACCGGTCAACTATTTATAGGGAAAAAAATTTAAACCGGAACATTGACTCTCAAAGCGGGATCGACAGAAACGGTCACCCGCTGTCGATCCCGCCAGATCGTCGATTTTTTTGGTGCAGTCAGATTACAGGGTAACGACGTTTTCCGCCTTGGGACCCTTGTCACCCGCGACCACGTTGAATTCCACCTTCTGGCCTTCGGCCAGGGTACGGAATCCGGAGCCCGAGATGGCACTGAAATGGACGAAGATGTCCCCCTTGCCACCGGCCCGCTCAATGAAACCAAAGCCCTTGCCCTCGTTGAACCACTTGACGGTTCCAGTCTCGCGATCTGCCATGTTACTCTCACTTGTTCCTGAATGGTTGCTAAACATATTGGCAGAACGCCCTGCAGCATGCAAACTAGGCTGTGCTCTCGATACGACTGCCGACTCATTTTATAGCATATATCACAATTCGGGCTAAAAGCAAACGATTTTTTTTCACCCGGTGCCATACCTTGTGCAAACAAACTTTCACGCGCCACCCGGCCCGGTTCGATCCGTGCAAACCGACCCGACCGGATTCCAGCCAGCCCGTTCCGACGGTGGCCGCATCCCCGCGTCACGGCGACATCAGGCGTGACGAATCACCCACAGAATGGCATCTTCCGGCAGGATGCGCTTATTGCCCGAATCATCCTGATAGCCGATCCGCCCGGACTTCAACAGGGAGACCACCCGTCGCTTGGCTTCGTTTTCGTTGAGTCCCGAGATCCGGCTCAGCCAGGCCATGTGAAACTGACAGAGGTCAAACAGGAACTCCGGTGTCAGGCCCATGGGCAACTCGGTTTCGTCCATGGGGCTCACTTCCTCCCGCGACACCAGGGGCCACTTGCCCCGCACACCCGACCAACCACCACTGGATGGCACGATATAGGCATCGGTTTGCATCATTTCCATGACACCCCCCATCATCGACGAATTTGAATGGGTTGGAGATCTCGTGCTCTCACGCGGAGGGCCGAACGGCATTGCCTGATTCACTTCCGCGATGCAGCATATGACCACACCGATCATCGGGTCAATACATATTCTTACATTCGATAATGTTTTTTTAAGTTATTTAGTGTACAATTTTAAACATAAATTCACCTTGGACATCTTGAATGTGTATTCTTTATATTATATTGCATGTAAAAAGAAATGAATTGACCGGTCAATAAAATAAGAATCCATTCAAAAAATCTCATAAAAACAAGACAAGACACCCAGCCAAAAGTCATACAAACCCGGCTCCGCATACATCAACCTCCGCGATCATATTCATTGAAAAAATCAATCCCCAGACTCGAATCCCGCCCCCCCCCGTCTACCCGTCCAAGAATTCGCACCCCACTTCCTTGCGATCATCCATGCTCGCGTTGACCAGGCGACGCCTTCCGATATAAGCTGTACCCCATTTCCCATCGATTCCTTTCAACCCCTGCGCAAACCAAAGCAACCAAGGATACCCCCCACATGTCCAAAGCCCTCACCTATCTGGCCAAGGCCCGTCCCGACGCGGCCACCCATCTGCTCGGATTCTACAAGCACAGCGTCCAGGCCCTGGACGAAAAGACCCGTCACCTGATCCAGATCGTCACCAAGGTGACGGTGGGCACGGAGCGTGGCTTGCGCCAATACGCCCCCAAGGCGCTCAAGGCCGGCGCCAGCCGCGAGGAGATCCTCGACGCGGTGTTGATGGCCTTTCCCGCCGCCGGACTCAACAAGGTTCTCGATGCCATCGACATCATGCGCGAGATGGACCTGCTCCCGGAGATCCAGGACGAGACCTCCACCGCGTCCAACGACACCCTGCTCGGCGCGTTGAACGACTTCCCGATCCGTCGCATGCAAGCCGTGCAGCGACCGGGAGCGAACATGATCGTCTTTCGCACCAGCGAAACCCAGGCCATCGTCTACAGTGCCCGCTGCCCGCACTCCAAGGCCAATCTCTGCAAGGGGACCGATCATGGCGACCGGGTGGAGTGCCGGGTCCACAACTGGGTCTTCGATCTGGAGTCCGGCCAGTGTCTGAATCCGGTTGGCAACGCCGGCCTCGAGGTGATCCCCTCGGAGGTGCGTGACGGTCAGTTGATCCTGCTGTGATCACGCCTCCGACCGCCCAACCGTGAACACCGCCCCCCTGGTCGCGCGGTTGCGCGAACGATTGCCGCATCTGTTGGCCATCCATCTGTTCGGAAGCCACGCGACCGGAGGAGTCCACCCGGAGAGCGATCTCGATCTGGCGGTGCTGGTGGCGGGCAAGGTCGATCCGCTTTTTTTATGGGATCTGGCCCTCGAGCTGGAACCGTTGGCCGGCTGCGCCGTGGATCTGATCGATCTGCGCGCCGCCTCGACGGTGTTGCAACATCAGGTCATCACCACCGGCAGACCACTCTGGACCGGTGACGCGCTCCAATCCGACCTGTTCGCCTGTTTCGTGTTGAGCGACAAACTCGACCTCGACTTGGCGCGCGCGCCACTTTTGGCACAAATCGCACGGGAGGGCCGGATCCATGGCCGATGATGTATTGCTCAACAAGGCGGCGATCATCGAACGGTGCGTCTGCCGCGCCAGGGAGGAGTACGCCAAGGATCCCCTCGCCTTCCCGGAGGATTTCACCCGACAGGATGCCGCCATTCTCAACATCCAACGTGCCTGCCAGGCAGCCATGGACATGGGACACCACCTGATCCGCCGCGAACGACTCGGCCTGCCGCAAGGGGGCCGGGATCTCTTCGTCCTGCTCGCCCGCGCCGGATGGATTTCCGCCCCCCTGGCCAACGACATGCAGGGCATGGTGGGATTCCGCAACATCGCGGTCCACGACTACCAGACCCTGCTCCTGCCGATTCTCATCCGGATCCTCACCGAACGGCTCGATGATCTCACCCGCTTCGCCCACACCATCTTAAGCCACGACCAGGCCCCATCCCCATCCTGAACGCCATTCTGGCATATTTTTTTCATATCCCCCTCAACCCAAAACATTTCAGGCGCCATCTTGACCGTGGAACTCCCGCAAGGGCGGTTCACGATTGGGCGATGAGGAAGCACGCCCTCATCATACTAGATCCGGCAGTTGCGGGTGATTGCATGAGCTAACATATTGGTTCATATAGTG
>JADGAY010000170.1 GCA_015231775.1 Magnetococcales bacterium
CGGATCGTAGTCCAACACCAACCGACTTTCGCCCTCCGACAACGCAATCCCCTGAAAGGCGTGATCAACCGGTCGGATCGTGCCTGGCTTGCCGTTGATGGTCACCCGCCAATACGGATCATACACGTGGGTGAGGAGCAACCATCCGCCACCCGATGTCGTGGCCGTGATCTCCATGTGATCCGGGGTGTAGCGCGTAAACGACGCCTGACCTGCCGTTAACCGGGGTGGTGCTGACGACCACTCCGGAAAATCACGCTTTTCCACAAAGAGGGTCTGACCCAACTCCTGAATGGTGGAACGCTCCATGCCATCAAGCAGAGCGTCCGCATCGTCGAACAGTCGCACCCGCTCCGGGATGATCAAACGCGGCAGCGCGTCGCGATTCTCATAGACATAATAGGCGTTGTGGGGAATCTCTCCGCGCAACGTCAACCAGATCTTCTCACGCAGCCGTTTCGCCTCCCACGCCTGTCCCTGTGTCAACTCGTTGCGTGGATCGTGCCATAGGGTGAGCGACGGATGGTGCAATGGCCACTGCGAAATCAGAAATCGGGCGTTGGCCAATGAGAGCAGATCGACGTTGAACCAATCGGTCAGGTTCAAGGGCTTGCGTTCGGCAAACCGGGGCTCCGGACGCATGAAAAGATAGTACCATTTGATCGTGCGGCCCTGTTGTTCCGGATGGGCTGCGAGGGATTTGGCGACCACCCGACGCCAGAACTGGTGATAGCGGGTCGAATGAAGACGATAATAGCCATCCACGCTCTCCAGTCCGTAGGCGTGGACCTCGGCGGGGTAGAGTCGTCCGCCGGAGGCGCTGGCAATGCCCGGCGGCCAGGTGCCAACGCTGCCAACCCGAAATGGTGCGGGGGCGTGATCGCTCAACTCTCCCAGTTTACGCAGCACCGGATTCTGGAACTGAACGGCGAAGTTGTCGGTGGAGAGGCGGTGCAAAAGCATGCGGGTGGTCTCTCGCCAACTGGCCAGAGGTACAAGCAGGACAAGCGCCGTGGAGAGGCCGATCACGATCCGCAACGGTTTGGCGGCGCTCGCGAGACGCAGACGCATCAGGTGCAGCCCAGCGCCACCCAACAGTGGACCGATAAAAATGGTGAATTGATTGAAATCCAAAAGATTTCCGCGTCCAGGCGGAATCCATTTCTGCAGCACGCATTGCAGCCAAAAGCCGGCCTCGGAACCGAATCCGGCGATCAGATGCAGGGCAAAGAGCCGCCATGCCCAGACTGCCTGACCCTTGGAGAGCAGCATGCCGAACAGAAACAGGCCAAGATACAGACCGTTTTGCGGCAACACCCCCCAACTGACGATCTCCCAGCCATGACGGGCGAGATCGATCAGCGTCGGGATGGGGAATGGTTCGGATATATGGCCTAGACCGCGCGCGGTCACCGGGGTATAGGCGAGCAGGGCGAGCAGTTGCGGCGCCTCCCCGAGCGCAATACCGAGTGCAAACAGGGCGCAGTGACTCCAGATTGCGCGGATCGGACGATCACGGACGATCCAGAACCAGAATGGCAGACCAACGAGAATAAAAAAGTTGTAGATGACCGATTGTGCCACCAGGGCGGTGAGGAGTCCCAACAACAGGGCGAACAGATGGCCGCGCCAGGCAGGCAGGCGCAGCAGACGTTCAAAAAGCAGCAGTTGCAGGGCGACAGCCGGCAGGCCGAGGGCCTCGACCAGTTTCATATCCTGAACGCTCCAAAAATAGAGCGAAAAGGCCAGACCGGAGAAGGTGGCTGCCAGGGGATCGAATTTCAGGAGGTCGCGGCAGAGACGAAAGGTGAAATAGCCGGCCAGGAAGCGTTGCAGCCACATCACCAGACCATGAACCGCCCAGGCCGGTAAAAACAGATAGGGCAATCCATCGATCAGGAAACTGTCGATGTTGGGGTGGAGCATCCAAGGCATGCCGCCACTGAATTTGGGTTGCCAGAAAACCAGACCGTGCTCCAGCAGATCGCGGGCCGCGGTGATCCGCAAGGGAATGTTGAAATCGGCGTTATCTTGGATGCGTAGATAGGAGTAAGGTCCGAGGATCCAGTAGATGGCCGAGATCAGCAGGGACCAGGCCAGCCAGAAGAGCAGCCAGTGGCGCACATGATCCGGCTGGTTCGGGTCGGGAGGCGAAAAGAGGTGGGAGAGTGCCCGGTGCATCACTCGGGTCCTTGACGGGTGATTTTGCGGACGGTGTAGATCTTTCTACCGGTTGCTTCGTGTCCGATGCGCACGAGCATTTCGAGCACAAGGCCGGTGGCCACGAGTTGGCTGCCAAACAGAAACATCATAATAATAATTTGAAGGGTTCCTCGAAAATCGGAAGAATTTAAAAGATAATCTATAATAATAAAAGAAATCATTATCACGCCAATCACCATGAGTATGGCACCTGTTAGTCCAAGTATATGCATCGGGCGGGTGCCGTAACGATTCAGGAAGGCCAGGGTCAACACATCGAAGAAGACCCGGAAGGTTCGGCTGATGCCATATTTGGAGTTGCCTGTGGCGCGCAGAACATTGGTGATAGGGATTTCGCAGATCGAGGCCCCCCGTTCGGCGGCAAGTACCGGAATGAAGCGGTGCAGTTCGCCATAGAGATAGATCTCGGAGAGAAGTTCACGACGATAGGCTTTGAAGGTGGTGCCGAAGTCGTGCAGGCACACACCGGAGAGTTTGGCCATCATGCGGTTGGCGACCATCGACGGCAAGCGGCGCAACCAGTAGTTATCGATGCGGTTGGCGCGCCAACCGCTGACCAGATCATACCCTTCGTTGATTTTATCGATGAACAGACCGATCTCCGAAGGCAGATGCTGCATGTCGCCGTCCATGGCGATGATGATCTCGCCAGTGGCGTGATCGAAACCGGCCTGAAGAGCGGCGGTTTGGCCATAATTCTTTCGAAAATCAATGATGATGATGGTGTTTTTTCCGTGAGGCTTACGAGCCTGCTCCTGGAGGATCGCCAAGGTTTTGTCCTGGCTGCCATCGTTGATATAGATGATTTCAAATTCGTGGTCGAGTTGCGACAAGGCGCGCTGCATTTCGTCGTGGAAGCGCGGCAGGATCTCCTCTTCGTTGTAGAGCGGCACCACGATGCTGACTTTGGACATCTTTCGCTATCCTTGGGAGGCTGTTTGGTGATTAACGGAACCTGTTGAACTTGCAAATGAACAGTTGATTTTTGTGCGGATGGTCAAACAGGCCAACGTGCACGGAACAAGGAATCGATCATGTAACGGTCTGCCTGCCCTCTACGGTTTTGAGCGACCGGGAATGGGGTTGGCTCTCCTTGGAGGTGGTTTGGCATATGCCAGACAGACAGCCGACGCTGGCCATGGATGGCCCGCCAAATAGCGCAGCAATTTGAGAAGCACGCATCGATTTGTTCGATTCGTGCAGGTTTGGTGATTCCATGCATGGAATCACCAAACAGCCTCTTAAAAATTAGCAGCAAATTGAATGTTGCGCAATTCTCCTGCCCTGGAGAAACGTTTGCTGCCCAAGAGGCGTTGAAACCAACTGATCAGTATCATGAGGCCCCATAGTTCGAAACCAAGCTGATCCTGACCATCCAGATGACGCTTTTTGACCTCGAGAACGGCTACCGGATTCAGATACGGACACTCAGACAGCGATGCCGGAGATAGCAACTCTTCAAGAATCGGTCGCAGAACACCGCGCAGCCAGGGATGGATCGGAATACTGAAGCCTTGTTTTTTGGCCTGTGAGACAGCGGGTCCGTAGATCTCCCCGGCCAGGGAACGCAACAGACATTTTGATGTCCATCCAGAGCTTATTTTAAAGGTTTCTGGCAGATTGAGCCCAAATTCCGCCACATCGGGCAGCAAAAAGGGTGCTCTGGCTTCCAGTCCGTGGGCCATGGTCATGCGATCGACTTTGGTCAGAATATCGTTGGGCAGATAATTGCTGATATCCGCCTCTTGCAGTTGGCGCAGAGTGGGGAAATGGGCCAACCCCTGCTTGGCAACCAGGGTGGCAAGCACCTCTGGAGCCAATAAAGCCGCCTGACTGCCACTTGCCAACAATCTGCTTGCATTCTGAGGCAGCCAGGCTCCGTTCCAGGTGAAATGGGCCTCGGCAGGCGAAAGATCCATGGCCCGAAGAAATCTTTTGAGTTTATACCCCGCGGTCACCTTGCCCGAGCCGGGGGAGACCCTTGCGGCCTGGTCGGCCAACCACGTGCGCAAAAAGCGTGGCGTGGTTCTGGCCAACCCGTTAAAAGCCAACGTGGCCTGATAGGTGAGATAGCCACCAAACATTTCATCGCCACCGTCTCCGGTGACGACGACCTTGTAGTCACGAGCCACCCCTTGGGCCAGGATCCAGACGGCCAGCGCCGAAGAGTCGCCCAAGGGGTCATCGGCATGGGCGGCAACCGCCAAGAAATCCGGCAAAGCCGTTTCATCAACCGATATGGGGCGCAACTCAATTCCCAGCCGTTGCGCCACCCGCTGGGCTCCAGACAGTTCGCTGAAATTCTGTCTAGGAAAATCAAGACAATAGGCGGTTTTGATGCCCCCTTGTCGGACAGCGCTCTCGGCGACCAACGCCGAGTCGATCCCGCCTGACAAAAAGAGCGAAACCGGTACATCGCTACGCAACGTTAAGGCAACCGCCTGGTCGAAACGGCGTTTTAACTCTGCAACGGCTTCTGTTTTCGTAAGAGCCGGCAAACTGCCGAGGGGTGGTTGCCAATAGGTCCCACGAATCACCCCTCCCTTCCGATCATGGAGTTGGTAGGATGCCGGAGGCAAACGATGGACCCCTTCGATCATCGTTTGTTCACCCGGAACATAGTTCAGACACATGTAGGCAGCCAGAGCGGAGTCAGCAATTTTTTTGGGCAGAGAAGGGAGCGTCAGTAATGCACTCAATTCTGAAGAGAATGTAATGCCACCATCATGACAGCTATAATAGAGGGGTTTTTCTCCAAAACGGTCTCTGGCGAGGAGTAAGGTCTGCTCTTGACGATCGGCGATGGCGAAGCTGAACATCCCCTGCAAACGTTCAAGCACCCCAAGCCCCCAATGTCGATAGCCAATCAGAATGGCTTCGGTATCGGAACGGGTTGCAAAACCCACGCCTTGTTGTTCCAGGGTATGGCGCAATTCCAAGAAATTATAGATCTCGCCATTGAAAACAATGACGAATCTTCCATCTTCCGTTGCCATGGGCTGAGTGCCACTGGTAAGGTCGATAATTGCCAATCGCCGGTGACCGAAAAAAAAGGGGTCGTCATACCAGCACGTGCCATCATCCGGCCCGCGATGATGCAACGCCTGGGTGGCAGTCATCAGATCCTGAAGATGTCCGATACCTTTGACGGGCTGAAAGCAACCAAAGATCCCACACATGGCTTGAGTCCCCTGCAAAAAGCCATTTTACCAAAAATGAGCTTTGCAACCATTTTATTTACTGATCAGTTTGTTCCGTGAATACCTGGCAAATGGACCTTTTTGCTGGGGACTCATGGCTTGGTTCGACCTTCAGTCACGGTGGAACGGCTCGGCTCGCAACGGCTTGATCGGTCTAGTATATACTGGAGAAAAAATGGGAGCAATCATTTCGGCCCGAGTACCTCGCAATAACGCCTCTCCAGGAGGTCGTTAACCCATGCGCTGGCAGGGGAGACGGAATCGAGACCGATCTGGCGGTTGTGTCTGGTCGGGTGTCAGCGGAGCGGTTGCGGCAGGTCGAGGCACAATTCGGGTCCGGGTGCGCGGGCATTGATGTCAGCCAGAAGCGCGGGCAATCGTTCCAGGGTGCGGGTTTCGGCCAGGAACTCATATTGCCCGTGTTCGGGATCGAGGCGAATGCGTTCCGAGAGGGCTTCGGGGTAGGCGGGATGGAAGATGATCTCCACGGTTGATCCATCCCTGGCCTGACGCTTGAGACGGATCAGCCAGGTTTCGACCACCTGTTCATGCATATGACCGCTGTGCAGCAGTCCGAGGAAGCGATCCGAGACCCGGCCTGGCGGGGTGGCGAAGTGTCGCCGGCTCAAGCGGGCACAGGCCGAGATCGCCAGGGCGATGGGCACCCGCCCCAATGGCAGTGCATGTGGCCAGGAGAGGGAGAGCGACTCCAGGGGGAGTCGAAAGGCGTGGACCTCGAACGCCAGACTGACCTCCCGGATGATCGGCGCCAGGGTGGGCCAGACATGCAAATGGGCATGACTGTCCACATGGCTGATGGGGAGTCCCAGGTCGCGCAGTCGCGCCAGTTGGGCGCGGATTTCGCGTGCGACATGCTCCGGGTTGATTTGGCCGCGAAGCAACGCCCGGATCAATTGCCAGA
>JADGAY010000171.1 GCA_015231775.1 Magnetococcales bacterium
GTGTTGCCGTTCGTCGCGACCGGAAATGAGATGCACCGGTATGTCACGGGTGGCAGGATCCTCCTTGAGTCGTTTGAGCATCGCCCAGCCGTCCATGCCCGGCAGGCCGATATCCAGGATCACCCCGTCCGGGCGCAGACGGGCCACCTCGTCCACCCCCTCCTCGCCGCTGGCGACCACGCGCGGGGAAAATCCCTTCTCACGGGCCAGATCGGCCAGGATGTTGGCAAATACCGGATCATCGTCGATGATCAGCACATTTTTATCCTCCCCGCGCGCCGGAGGCGGTTCGGGGACGCTGGGCGGTTCGACGGGGGCCACCGGCTCCTCATCCATCCCCTCGGCCTCGCGCAGCGGCAGGGACAGGAAGAAGGTGCTGCCCACCCCCAGACGGCTCTCCACATGAATCTCGCCCCCCAACAACCGGGCCAGCTCACGGGCGATGGAGAGCCCCAGGCCGGTGCCGCCGTGACGACGGCTGATCGAACCATCCACCTGTTGAAACGCCTGGAAGATCCGCTCCTCCATCCCCGCCGGAATACCGATGCCCGTATCCCGCACCTCCATCACGATCCGTTCGTCCGCCATCCGCTCGTGCGGCGGAACGTGACGGGCCATGGTCAGGGAGACCTGCCCGGTTTCGGTGAACTTGATGGCATTGGCCAGAAGGTTGATCAGGATCCGCTCGAGTTTGTTCGGGTCGGTGAGCAGGGCGGCAGGCGCGCCAGGCAGGAGATGAATCCCGAGTTCGAGACGCTTCTCTTGGGCCAGGGGCTTGAATCGGCGCTCCAGACGGGCCACGAGCTGGGTCAGGAAAAGCGGCTCCTCCACGATCTCGATCGTGCCGGACTCCACCTTGGAGAGATCCAGGATATCGTTGATCAAACGCAACAAATCCGTGCCGCTGTCGTGGATGATCTGGGCCGACTCCCGCTGATCCTCGTTCATGTTCCCCTCCGGGTTGGAGGCGAGGGAGCGGGCCAGGATCAACAGACTGTTCAAAGGGGTGCGCAGCTCATGGGACATGTTGGCCAGGAATTCCGACTTGTAGCGCGACGCCTTTTCCACCGCCAGGGCGTTGCGTTCCGCCAGCTCGCGGGCGGCGCGCAACTCGTGGGCGTGGCGCTCCAGCTCGTCGTGCTTGCCGTGCAGCTCCTCGTTGGCCGAGAACAGCTCCTCGCCCTGCACCCGCAGCTCCTCCTCGGAGCGGCGCAGCTCCATGGTCTGCCGTTCCAGATCGTCGCTCTTGGCGCGCAACTCCTCGTTGATGGCGCGCAACTCCTCCTCGGATTGCTGGAGCAACGCCTGCTGGCGCTGGGAGGCCTCGAGCAGTTCCAGGGTGCGCAGGTGGCGGTTGAGGCTCTCCAGGTTGATGGCGATCACCGGCAGCAGACTCTCCAGCAACGCGTGATGCCTTGGGGTGAACGCCAGGAAGGAGGCCACCTCCACCACGCCGAGTATGCGATCCTGGAACACCAGGGGGGCCAGCAGCACGCCACGCGGCGCGGCATCCCCCAATCCGGAGCCGATCTTCAAATACCCCTCGGGCAGCGCGGTCACGGTCAACACCTGGCGTTTCTGGGCGCACAGTCCGACGAGATTCTCGCCGATCGGAATCGTCCGGCGCGTCAGGGTCGCCTCGTCCAGACCATACCACCCACGCAACGCCAACACCCGCCGCTCCTCGTCGAAGAGATAACAGGCGCCGTGCCGACCCTCCAGAAGCGGGGTCAGCCGATGCACGAGCTGTCCGGCGAACGATTCGGCGTCGGTGCGTTGCTGGAGATGGGTGGAAAGGTCATTGACCGCGCTCTTGATCCAGGTCTCCTCGTCGGTACGACGCGCCATCTCCTGGAGCACCCCGATCGATCGGGCCAGGGTGCCGAATTCGTCCTGGCGCTCCGTGCCCGGCACGGCGGTGGAGAACCGTTTCTCGGCCAGGTTGTTGACTGCCTGATTCAACGAACGCAACGGTCGGGTGATGGCCCGGGTGGCCAGGAGCGCCACGAACAGGCCCAGGCCCAGAATGACAAGAAAAAATCCGATCACCAACCGTTTGGCCGTGGCCGCGGTCTGCTCGTACTCTTGGGAGAACAAGAGTCCCTTGTTATGCGAGAACTCGGTGATGTAGCGGATATTCTCGTCGATGCGGGCCAGCCTGGCCCGATACTCCGCATCCTCCTGCAACGCGGAGGCCTCGCGGTTTTTCCCATCCAGCAAGAACCTGATTTCGCGATGCAGCAGCACATGCCACCAGCTCTCCAGCAGCGCACGGGTCTCGCGCACCCGCTCCAGATCCCCGAGAAAACGGGCATCGATGATCGCCAATTGACCCTGGAGATTGTTCCAGGTGGCCTGCAAGCGGGTTTCGATCCGTTGGATCTCGTCGCGACTCTGGACGGTGAGCAGAATATGACTGGTGAGAAGAATCTCGCGCACATCCCGATCGAGTTTGAGCACCGCGCCGTTGACCAGGAACGGATGCTCCACGAGACGTTGCTGGATCTCCTTCAATTGGCGATTCTGATAGTCGAACAGGGCGAACTGGGAGAACAGAAGGACGATCAGCACCGCGAAACCGGCGGTGATGCGCTGGGCCATGGTGAGATGGTGCAAGGAGGGCATGCCATTCAATCCTTACGTGAAGCGTTCACCCCGATCCTTCATGCCATGACCTCGACCAGCGCGGCGCGCACCGCGTCCAGATCGACATCGGCGCGCACCAACGAACGACCGATCCGATCCGGCAGCACGAAGCGGATGCGACCCGCCTCGACCTTCTTGTCGTGGCCCATGGCCTCGACATAGGCCTCGACCGGATAGACCGGAAGCCGCACAGGCAGGCCGGCGCGTTCGAGCAGGGCACGCAGGCGCATCTCCTCGTCACGGGGACAGAGGCCGACCCGCACCGCCAACCGCGCGGCCACCACCATGCCCACGGCCACGGCCTCGCCGTGCAGCCACTGGTCATAGCCGGTCAGCGCCTCGACGGCGTGTCCAAAGGTGTGTCCCAGGTTCAACAGGGCCCGCACCCCGTGTTCCCGCTCGTCCTGGGCCACGATTTCCGCCTTGATCGCGCAACTGCGGTGGAGAATCTCGATCAGCAGCTCCGGATCCCCGGCGAGCAGCGCCTCCAGGCGGCTTTCGATGGTCTCGAAAAACTCCCGGTCCCACAGCACTCCGTATTTGATCACCTCCGCCAGGCCAGCCAGAAGCTCCCGTTTCGGCAGAGTGGCGAGGGTATCGATATCCATGAGCACCAGACGCGGTTGATGGAACGCGCCGATGAGATTCTTGCCCAAGGGGTGGTTGATGCCGGTCTTGCCCCCCACCGACGAATCGACCTGGGCCAGGAGCGTGGTGGGCACCTGCAAAAAGGGCACCCCGCGCAGATGACAGGCGGCGGCGAAACCGGTCATGTCGCCGATCACCCCACCCCCCAGGGCCACCAGTCCATCCCCGCGCTCGAAGCGGTTGGCGATCAGACCGTCAAAAATCCATTGCAAGGTGACCCAGTTCTTGTGGGTCTCGCCATCCGGCAGGATAATCTCGATCACCTGGTAGCCGGCCTCGACGAGGGCGCGACGGGTGGCCTCGAGAAACAACGGGGCCACCGTGGTGTTGGTGACCACCGCAAGACGCCGTCCGCGGAAGCGGGCACGCGCCTCGCTGCCCAATCGGGAGAGAATCCCGGAGCCGATCAGGATGTCGTAGGAACGCGATCCGAGATCCACGGTCAGGGTTCGCGCCGGGGTGGAGAGGGAGTCGGCCATCATTTTTTCGTTACCAGCTCTGGACGGATGAAGATGAATCGTCTAAAAAAACAGGGTTGACTTTACCGGAAGCGGCACGCCGTGGCAATACATACTTAACAGCCCCCCGAGCCGCATTCCGGTCGTAAGCCGTTCATTGTCCACGCACAAGGTTTGAGAATCGCCCATGGGCACGGTCAGCAGGCGCGGCGACAAGAGCAAGGAGGCGATCGAACCGGATCTGTTCGCCCCGGTCGCCGTGGAGTCCCGCGAACCCGATCTGTACATCGAACCGAACGACCGTCCGGGCGCCCTCCCCACGCCCCCACCACCCTCAAAAGCGGCCCCGTCCGAGGCCAGACCGACTCCCGGCAAACCCGCCTCCAAACCCCCGCCGAAGAAAAAATCCGGCGGCTTTCTGTGGCGATGGACCAAACGTTTGTTCCTGCTCGCCCTTTTGGGCACCGTGCTGGGCATCGGCGCGGTCTGGGGGGTCTATCTCCACTATTCCGAGGGGTTGCCCACCTTAAACGGCCTGGCCGATTACCGACCCAATCTCCTCACCCGTGTCTATGCGCGGGATTATCAATTGATGGGCGAGTTCTACATCCAACGCCGGCTGTTCATCCCCCGCGCGGAGATGCCGCAACGGCTCATCGATGCCGTGCTCGCCACCGAGGATTCCCGCTTCTATCAACACCCCGGCATCGACATGACCGGCATCGCCAGGGCCGTGGTCACCAACCTCAAGGCCGGTGGACGCATGCGTCAGGGGGCCTCGACCATCACCCAACAGGTGGCGCGCACCTTCCTGCTCACCTCCATCAAGAGTTTCGAGCGCAAGGTCAAGGAGATCATCCTCTCCTTCCAGATCGAGAAACGGTTCTCCAAGGACGAGATCCTGGAGCTTTATCTCAACCAGATCTACATGGGCGCCGGCGCCTACGGCATGGGGGCCGCGGCCCACGCCTACTTCGGTCGCGATGTCTCGGAACTCTCCCTGGGTCAGATGGCCATGCTCGCCGGCCTGCCCAAGGCGCCCAGCTACTACAGCCCGTGGCGCGATCCGGAAAAGGCCAAGACGCGCCAGAAGCTGGTCCTCAACCGGATGATGGAACTGGGCCTGGCCACCGCCGAGGAGGTCAACGAGGCGATCGAGGCCCCGCTGAATCTGGTGCGACCCAAGGAGTCCCTGGAACAGATCGCCCCGTACTACCTCGAGCATGTACGCCGCACCATCCTGGACGAATGGGGCAGCGATCAGCTCTTCAACGGTGGACTGGAGGTGCATACCGCCCTGGATCCACGTCTGCAACGGGCGGCCCAGAACGCGGTACGCAAGGGGCTCACCGACTACGACCGCCGCCACGGCTATCGCGGTCCGTTGACCCATCTGGCCGATCACGGCACGCGGGGACGACAGGCATGGCTCAAGAGCCACGAAAAGAGCCAGCCCACCACCGCCGGCTATCTCCACGCCCTGATCCTGGACATCCCCAAACAGGGCGCGGCCCTGGCCATGCTCACCAACGGCAAGGAGATCCATCTCCCCTTCGATGGGATGAAGTGGGCCCGCCCGAAACGCAAGGATGCCAAGGACAGTCGCGACGGCAAGGATCTCGGTCCCACGCCCAAAAAGATCGCCGATGTGCTCGCCCCCGGCGACGTGGTGCTGGTGGATCCGCCGGAAGGCAAACGCACCCACTACGCCCTCGCCCAGGAGCCGATCGCCGAGGCGGCCCTGGTGAGCATGGACCCCCACACCGGACAGGTGTGGGCCATGGTGGGCGGCTACGACTTTGCCCGCAGCGAGTTCAACCGCGCCATCCAGAGTCAGCGTCAACCGGGCTCCTCGTTCAAGCCGTTCATCTACACGGCGGCCATGGAGAAGGGGTTCTCCCCGGTGGACCGCATCGATGACAGCCCCCTGCCGATCACCTACCGCGACCCGCACACCGGCGAATCGAAGGTGTGGCAGCCGGAGAACTACGAACGCAAATACTACGGTCCCACCACCCTGCGCGTGGCCCTGACCCACTCGCGCAACCTGGTGACCGTGCGCATCGCCAAAAGCATCGGCATTCCGCAGATCGCCGGCTATCTCAAGAATTTCGGCCTGGAAATCCCGGCGGAACGGCAGGATCTCTCCCTGTCCCTCGGCTCCATGGGCTTCTCGCCGCTCAAGATGACCGCGGCCTACACCGCCTTCGCCAACGGTGGCAAGCGGGTCGAGCCGGTCTACATCACCCGTGTGCAGGACCGTTTCGGTCGCACGGTGTTCCGCCACTCCGGCGGCGACTGCCAGCTCTGCCACCAGGAGCCGGAACGGATCATCCCCCAAGCCGGCGAGTCCCCCAGCACCCCGAAATTCGGCAAGCCGGCCCTCAATCCGGCCAGCGTCTACCAGGTGGTCAACCTCATGAAGGGGGTGGTGCGCTACGGCACGGCGCGCAAGGCGCTGGTGCTCAACCGTCCCATCGCCGGCAAGACCGGGACCACCAACGACTACCGGGACGCCTGGTTCATCGGGCTGGCCCCGTCGCTGGTGGCCGGGGTGTGGGT
>JADGAY010000172.1 GCA_015231775.1 Magnetococcales bacterium
GGGGCTGGAGGAGTTCAGGGGGTGGGGGGGCGGTCTGTCCCTGATGGATTTCGCGCACCCGTCCGTCCTGATCGAGGAGCAGCAGCAGGGGCAGCGGCGTGAAACCGCGCAACACCGAGGCGCGAGGCAGCCAGGGCGGCGGTCGTTCGCGATGGATCACCTGGGAGCTGGCATCCTCGACGCTCGGCCAGGCGTCGATGTAGTCCAGAAAGTTCTTCTGGGCGGCCAGAAGGCGCACCGATTGGTGATAGGCGCGGATGTGGTTGTCAAAGAGGATGCGGTTGGCGGCGGCCTTTTCACCGAGAACCGCCGAGAGACGCGAATGGAAGATGGTGCGCAGATGGTCGGTCTGCACCATGTCCAGGAGGCTCCAGGTCGCGGTGGCCACCAGCATCGTGGCCAACAGGGCCTTCCAGGTCAGGGAGATTCGTTTGAGCATTGCCCGCAACCGTCACCACCATCCAGTCAGGCCCCGCTCCCCCCGGAGCCAAGGAAGACTCCATGCCAGGGGGAGCGGGAGGGTCATATCCCGCCTGCGCGCCGTTATCACGCCACGTCGAGCTGAATGGTGGGGTTGGGCGCGTCGTCACGACCAGAGGGGTTGGTGAACTGGTCGTTGAGGTTCTGAACATACATATCGGAATTTTTGAGCACTTTCTCGATGCGCATTTTGGCCAGGCGGCCCCAGCCGGCGGGCTGGACGTTGAGCAGGGGGCGCATGGGCCGGGTGTTGCGGGTGAAAGCGTTTTCCACATACTCGCGAACATCGGTGTCCACCAGCTCCTTGGGGATTTTCTTGATCAGGAGATTGGCGGTGAGTTTGCGCAACAGGAAGTGCAGGAAGACGACCACCGAGAGGGAGGCCGTGGCGAGGATGCCGACGAGGATCTGGACCCAGAGGGGGCGATCGACCCAGGTTTGGATGTCGAGCCAGGTGCCGATCGGCACGCCGGCGGACGAGAGGAGGCCGAACAGTCCGACGAGGGTGAGCAGGAGCGCGAAATCGAGCAGCAGGGTATTTTTGCGCCACCGCTTGAGGAGTTCGTTGGTTTTCGGCGCCACCTGATGCATGAGCAGCCTGGCGGTATGCTCCAGTACGCCGATGATCCGGTAGGCCCGTTCCACCTCGACGCGACGGATGCGCTCGTCGATTTCGTCCATGTCCTCCCGGCGTTTGTTTTCGTAGCGGGTGCGCATGGTGTCGTCGTCGATGGGCAGGGCGGCCTCGAGGTTGTAGATCTGGTAGAAACGTCCGGCGGTCAGACCCGATTGGGAGAGGGAGCGTTGCCAGGCGGCGGTGACATCCTCGAGGTTGTCCTCCCGCACCGTGCAGTCCATCTGGTTGAGGATGAAGAGGAACTTGTTGGAATCCGAGCGGTTGATGGTGTTCTTCACCAGGTGGTCCAGGGTATCCTTCATGGCGCCGGGTTCCGGGTGACGGGCGTCGAAGAAGACCAGCACCAGATCGGAGATGCTCATGATGTGATCGGTGATGCGCAGGGTGGAGGTGCGTTGCGCGTCGGCGTCGAAGCCGGGGGAGTCGATGAGGATCTTGCCCCGCAGCTTTTCGGTCAGGCAGGTCTTGAGCTGGAGATAGGCGTCGATGCGCTTGCCCTCGCCCTGGACCACGTTTTCGATCTCCTGGCTGATCTGATAGAAGGGAAAGCGCGGATCGGCGTCCAGGGCCAGACCCGGCAGGGTGCGGACCTTCTCCTCCTTGCTGTAGCAGATCACCGTGAATTTGTCGTCCACGGCCTGATTGCCGGTGCGTTGCAGTTTCTGGCCGATGAAGGCATTGATGAAGGTGGATTTTCCCGAGGAGAAGGTACCCAGGATCGAGATCAATGGCCACCAGGAGACGCGGGTGGCAAACGAGTCGTCGCGGCTGATCACGCCCATGCGATAGGCGACCTGATCGAGTTCGCGGAAGGTCTGGACCACCTGGAGCAGGACGGGATTTTCCTGTTGCAGATGTTTCTCGAGGCTGTTGAGACGGCGATCCACTTGGCTGCTGGCGCTGGTGAACATGAAGTCGCTCCGGGTTGATGGCGTGATGGGTGATGGGTTCGTGGGATCCTTTTGGATGCCGTGGGGATCCGCTGGACCGCGGTGTTCTGGGTTATTGTAACTTGATATGAAAAGCGTATCAGCCACCCGGAGATCCTATCACGCCTTGGAACGGATCTAAAGGCGTGGCTCCCGATTCTTGCTGTCCGGCGCCCTGAAAAGTGATATTCTGGGATGGATGGTAATATCCAGGAAACGGAATGTCCCCGATGGCCCCGCCGGAAGAGGCGAATTGGGCCGATTCAGGGGCGGACGGGCTTCGATAACCGGAAATTTTTTCGATTCGGTTGACAGGCCGGGGCGGGAACTTCATAGTTTTTGGCTTGTCCCATGCATCAGAGGTGGAGTTTGTCTTTGCGCATTTCAAGGAGTGAACCAACGTGAAAATGACGGGCGCGCAGATCGTGATACAAACCCTGGTGGATCTGGGGGTCGATACCCTGTTCGGCTATCCCGGCGGCACGGTTTTGTACATCTACGACGAGCTTTATAAAAACAAGCACCGGATCCATCACTATCTCACCCGCCACGAGCAGGGCGCGGTGCATGCCGCCGATGGCTACGCCCGCGTCACCGGACGGGTCGGCGTGGCGATCGTCACCTCCGGTCCCGGCGCCACCAACGCCGTCACCGGCCTGGCCACGGCCCACATGGATTCGATCCCGCTGTTGTGCATCTCCGGACAGGTGCCGGCTGCCCTCATCGGCAACGACGCCTTCCAGGAGGCCGATACCGTGGGCATCACCCGCTCCTGCACCAAGCACAACTTCCTGGTGCGGGATGTCAACGACCTGGCGCGGGTTTTGCGCGAGGCCCACTTCATCGCCCGCAGCGGACGTCCCGGACCGGTGCTGGTCGATATCCCCAAGGATATCACCGTGGCCCAAACCGAGTATGTCTACTCCAGCGCCGAGCCGAAGATCCGTTCCTACAAGCCCACCCTGTCCGGTCATGTGGGTCAGATCCGGCGTGGGGCCAAGATGCTCCAGCAGTCCAAGCGCCCGGTGCTCTACGTGGGCGGTGGCACGGTGCTCTCGGACGCCTCGGAGGAGCTGTTCAAACTGCAGGAGGGGTTGAATTTCCCCCTCACCAACACCCTGATGGGCCTGGGATCGTTCCCGGCGGCGGATTCGCGTTTCATCGGCATGCTCGGCATGCACGGCACCTACGAGGCCAACATGGCGGTCTCCAACTGCGACCTGCTGGTGGCCATCGGCTCCCGTTTCGACGACCGGGTGACCGGCAAGCTGTCGGTGTTCGCACCCCACGCCACGATCATGCACATCGACGTGGATCCCACCTCGATCTCCAAGAACGTGAAGGTGGATCTGCCGATCGTGGGCGACGTGAAGCATGTGCTCGCCCAGTTCAACGACCTGGTGCACGCGCCGGGCTTCAAGTCCGGGTTGCAGGACATGGGCCCCTGGTGGGAGCAGATCAACGAATGGCGCAAGCGGGAGTGTCTGCGTTTCAACCAGGGCAGCGATGTGATCGAGCCGCAGTATGTGATCCAGTGTTTGCACCAGGTCACCAAGGGCGAAGCGATCGTGGCCACGGACGTGGGGCAGCATCAGATGTGGGCCGCCCAGTTCTACGGTTTCCAGAAGCCTCGTCGCTGGCTCACCTCCGGCGGGCTCGGGACCATGGGGTATGGTCTTCCCGCGGGCATGGGGGCCCAGGTGGCCAAGCCCGACGCCCAGGTGGTGGTGATCACCGGCGAGGGGTCGATCCAGATGAACATCCAGGAGTTCGCCACCTGCCTGCAATACAACTGGCCGGTGAAGGTGATCATCCTGAACAACGGCTATCTGGGCATGGTGCGCCAGTGGCAGGAGTTCTTCTACGAGCGGCGCTATGCCGAATCGGACATGCACGTCACCCCGGATTTCGTCCGTCTCGCCGAGGCGTATGGGGCGTTGGGGCTGATGTGCGATCAGGTGGACCAGGTGATCCCGACCCTGGAGCGGGGATTGAGCCATCCGGGCACGGTGATCATGGATTTCCGCGTCAACCGCGAGGCGAACGTCTATCCCATGGTGCCCGCCGGCGCGGGTTTGAATGAGATGATTTTGATTTAGGAGGGCGCCATGCGTCACGTCATATCGGTGTTGGTGGAAAACGAAGCCGGGGTGTTGTCCCGGGTGGTGGGACTCTTCTCGGCGCGGGGATTCAACATCGAAACCCTCACCGTGGCCCCGGTCGGCGATGGCGAGACCTCGCGCATTACCTTGGTGACCCGTGGCGAGGACTCGATCATCGAGCAGATTC
Organism: Magnetococcales bacterium; assembly: GCA_015231775.1. Classification (GTDB taxonomy): domain Bacteria; phylum Pseudomonadota; class Magnetococcia; order Magnetococcales; family Magnetaquicoccaceae; genus Magnetaquiglobus. The sequence continues at coordinate 4,336 of JADGAY010000172.1, forward strand.
TCAAGCAGTTGAACAAACTGGTGCCGGTGATCCAGGTGGCGGATCTCACCGAGGGGGCCCATGTCGAGCGTGAACTGATGCTCGTCAAGGTGGCCACCGATCGCGACACCCGCGCCGAGGTGTTGCGCATTGCCGACATCTTCCGTTCGCGGGTGGTGGATGCCACGCCCACCTCGTTCATGATCGAGGTGACCGGCGATTCAAGCAAGCTCGATGCCTGTCTGGCCCTGTTGACCCCCCTCGGAGTCACCGAAATGGTCCGTACCGGTCTGGTCGCCCTCTCCCGAGGCGATAAGGGGATGGTTACCAAGAGCAGCCATTGAATCCGGACCGTTTTGGCCTCATCATGAAAGATTTCCAAGGCGCGGCGTTCCGGCAGGCCGGAGCGGTCCGCGCGTCTCCTCTTATACTGGATAAAAGGTAAGCTCCATGAAAGTCTATTACGACAGCGACGCCGATCTGAACGAGATCCGTTCCCGTCAGGTGGCGATCATCGGTTACGGCTCCCAGGGTCATGCCCATGCCCAGAATCTCAAGGATTCCGGCGTGAGCGTCACCGTGGGTCTGCGCCGCGACTCCTCCTCCTGGGCCAAGGCCGAAGGGGCCGGCCTGAGCGTCAAGGAGGTCTCCGACGCCGTGGCCGGAGCCGACGTGGTGATGATCCTGGTTCCGGACGAGCATCAGGCGCGGGTCTACCGCGAGGATGTGGCCCCGAATCTCAAGAACGGCGCGGCTTTGGTCTTCGCCCACGGCTTCAACATCCATTTCGGTCAGATCGATCCCCCCAAGGGTGTGGATGTGTTCCTGGTCGCCCCGAAAGGCCCCGGCCATCTGGTGCGCGCCGAGTATCTCAAGGGGGGTGGCGTGCCGAGTCTGATCGCCATCCATCAGGATGCCACCGGCAAGGCCAAGACTATCGCGCTGGCCTATGCCTCGGCCAATGGTGGCGGGCGTGCCGGCATCATCGAGACCTCGTTCCGCGAGGAGACCGAGACCGATCTCTTCGGCGAGCAGGCGGTGTTGTGCGGTGGCATCACGGCGTTGATCCAGGCTGGTTTCGAAACCCTGGTCGAGGCTGGTTATGCCCCGGAGATGGCCTATTTCGAGTGTCTGCACGAGACCAAGCTGATCGTGGATCTGATTTACGAGGGCGGCATCGCCAACATGCGTTATTCGATCTCCAACACCGCCGAGTATGGGGATCTGACCCGTGGTCCGCGGGTGGTGGACGCTGGTACCAAGCAGGAGATGAAGAAGATTCTCGACGAGATCCAGACCGGTGTGTTTGCCCGTGAGTGGATTCTGGAGAACATGGCCGGTCGTTCCCACTTCCAGGCGTTGCGGCGTCGTGGCATGGAGCATCCCATCGAGAAGGTGGGGGCCGGGTTGCGGGAGATGATGCCGTGGATTCGCAAGGGCAAGTTGGTGGACAAGTCCAAGAACTGATCGGCGGTCGATTGGTCTAAAGTGGCGCGAGGGTCCGGGGGCGATCATCGCCCCCGGCGGAGGTTCGGAGGCAGAGCCTCCGAGGTTTTGCCTTTGCCTTTAGTCTTTTGGCGCGCTCTTCCAAAAAGTGATTTTTCGCGCCTTGTGCGAAAAATCGTTGCGCGCAGCCTTGGTTCCCTGGTCTGTTTTGCGGTTTTGGCAAAACAGACCAGGGAACCCTTGCCCCAAACAGGCCGCCGCAGGCGGCTGATGCTCGGTCGTGCAATGTGCCCTGAGTCGTTGCAGACGTGCATGATGGGGGGAGACCCCCCTCAACCCCCCAACCGTGGACCTCCCTCGCGGGAGTCCCACGGTTGGGGCGGCAACGACTCGGGGCACATGAGACCGCGCGCTTGCGCCAATTTTCGCAAAAATCGCGAAAATTGGCTTATCGTGAAAAGCGCGCGAACGGCAAAGTCAAAAACAACGTCCCAAGGGCTTTGCCCTTGGATCCCACCAGGGGCCATGGGCCCCT
>JADGAY010000173.1 GCA_015231775.1 Magnetococcales bacterium
GACCGGTCAGATCACCGCCATCGCGCTTGGAGAGCCCCTCCACCAACACCGACTCCTCGCATCCGACGCGGGCGAGATTGTTGGCGAGTTGTGCCGCACCGAGCACCTCCTGGAGCCGGGCCAGACGCTCCTGGGCGACAGGAAGAGGGACGCTCTCCCCCATGCCGGCGGCCACGGTGCCGGGACGGGCCGAGAAGATGAACGAATAGGCGTGATCAAAGGCCACCTGCCGGGCCAGATCGAGGGTCTGGAGAAAATCGGCCTCCGTCTCTCCTGGAAAGCCGACGATGAAATCCGAGGCCAGGGCGATGTCGGGGGTGGCGCGGCGCAACTTGTCGATCCAGGCCAGATATTCAGAGGCGGCGTGGCCCCGTTCCATCAACCCGAGGATCCGATCCGAGCCGCTTTGGATCGGCAGATGCAGATAGGGACAGAGACTCTCGACCTGGGCAAAGACCTCCACCAGATCGTCGTTCATGTCCGCCGGGTGGGAGGTGACGAAACGGATCCGTTCCACGCCGGGGATGAGAGCCACGCGGCGGATGAGCAGCGCCAGATCGTGGGTGACCCCGTCGCGGGCCAGGGCGCGGTAGGCGTTGACGTTCTGGCCAAGCAGATGGATCTCTTTGGCGCCACCGGCCACCAGACCCGCCACCTCGTCGCAGATCGCCTCCACCGGACGGCTCCACTCCCGTCCGCGGGTGAAGGGCACCACGCAGTAGGTGCAGAACCGGTCGCACCCCTCCTGAACCACCACCGAGGCGATGGCGCCTGGCGCGGTGATGGCCGGCAGGGTGTCGAACTTGGCATCCACCGACTCCTCGTAATCCCCCAGCCGACCACCCTGTCTCTCCAGCCGGTCGAGCATCTCGGGGAGGCGGTGGTAGTTCTGGGGGCCGAAGACGAGGCGCACGAAGGGGGCACGTTTGAAGACATTATCCCCCTCGGCCTGGCCAACGCAGCCGCCGACCGCGAAGATCGCATCCTGGGAGAGGACCATCTTGCGCAGCCGTCCGAGTTCGGAGAAGAGCTTTTCGGCGGCCTTTTCGCGAATGTGGCAGGTATTGAGGATGATGAGATCGGCTTCGTCGGGCGCGTCGATGGTGGCATAGCCCAGGGCGTCGTGGAGCAGTTGGGCCATGCGGGTGGCGTCATGGACGTTCATCTGACAGCCGTAGTTCTTGATGAACAGCTTTTTCAAGCCTGCCCCCGTCCCAACCGCGCCATCATGCGTCGTCGCAACTCCGGGATGACGCCCGCCGGGGTGAAGCGGCTCACGTCGCCGCCCATGCCGGCGATCTCGCGCACCAGCCGCGAGGAGAGGAACATGGTCTCCTCGCCGGATACCAGAAAGACCGTCTCCACGTCCGAACTCAACTGCCGGTTCATGCAGGCCATCTGGAACTCGTATTCGAAATCGGCCACGGCGCGCAATCCGCGCAGCACGAAATGGGCGTCCAACTGGCGCACGAAATCGACCAGCAGACCATCCAAGCGGCATACCTCGACACCGGGGATGCCGGCCACCGCCTCCTGGAGGAAACCGATCCGCTCGGCGCCGGTGAAGAGCGCATGTTTTTCACTGTTCACCGCCACGGCCACCACCAGGCGATCGACAAGTCGCGCCCCGCGCCGGATGATGTCCAGATGACCATATGTCACGGGATCGAAGCTTCCCGGATAGACCGCGATTCTGTTCATGACCTCCCTGTTTCCGTGGCCTCGCCGCGCCACCGCCAAAAAGAGACCTGGGACTCTCCCTGCCGACGATTGTGCATCGGACGCCACGCGGGGGCAACCCCTTTTGCCACGGCCAGGGCGTCGTGTTCGGCGATAGCCACGGCATCGGGGGCCAAAAGGGTGGAATCGGCGAGCATCGCCAGGGTCGGCGCGAGCAGGCCGGCGTGATAAGGGGGGTCCATGAAAATCAGATCAAAGCCGCGCCACGCCTCGAAACGGGCCATGGCCTCGCGTCGGATGGAAGCGACCACGCCCGCGCGCTCCACATCCTCCCTCACGACCGTCGCGCGGGCCTCCAGCCCGCAGGTGGCGAGATTTTTCCGGATCAACGCCACGATCGCCGCATCCCGTTCCACGAACAGCGCCCCCCGCGCGCCACGGCTCATGGCTTCGATGCCCAGGGTTCCGCCCCCGGCGAACAGATCCAGCACCCAGGCCCCCTCCACCCCGGTTCCGAGCATGGAAAAGAGGGTCTCGCGCATCCGCGCGGTGGTCGGACGCACCCGATCATCCGGGGGAAGGGTCATCAGCATCCGTCCCCGCAGCGACCCACCGGTGATCCTCAGCACGTTTGGGACTCCAGAAAGGCGACCACCCGCGACCAATCCTCCAACCGTTCGGACTCCTCGATGGGCAGATGGGGAAACCGTGCCCGACAGGCGCGGACGAACAGCCCCATCCCCTCGCCCGTCGTCTGACCATCCGCGTCATGCACCGCCACCCCATGGACCCCGCAGGAGGGTGAACGGGCCTTGCAGATGAATCCCGACACCCTGGCATCGGCATGGCGTTCCAGCCACTCCTCGGACCAGGCGAGCAATCGCCGGGTGTGATCGTGACGGGATTCGAGGGATAACAGCATGGGACGTTCGGGATCCCCCTCCAGGCGCATCGGCTCGCGGGGCACCCCCAGACCGCATTCGTTCTCCGGACAGAAGGGAATGAGGATGACGCCCGAGGCGATCAGGGGTTCGAGCAGGGGCCAGGCCTTGTGACCGCCGTCGTAGCGCACCGGCAGACCGACAAGACAGGCGCTGATGGCGATACGCCTCCTTCGGGCGACCGGAACGCGGTGTGTCAACAGGCCACCAGAGCGTTGTTGAGTTCATCGAGAAAGGCGGCCAGTTGCTCGATCAGACGGTCCTTGGTCCGTTCGTGTTCGGCGAGCGGGGCGTGCTGGCGTTCACGCAACGCCTCCTCGAGTTCGTTGTCCACCCAAAGTTGCGGATCCCGACCGGTGATCTCCACCACCTTGGCATGCATCAGATCGACCCGCCGGGTCAGATGGCCAATGATCTGGTCCTTGATCTTGATGCGCAGCAGGGGATCGTCGGTGTTCATCAAGGCCGGATCGAAACGCAGCACCAGGGCCGTTGCTTGATGGATAGCGTCGGGAAAACCGACGTCGAAGAGATGGGGAATGGCCGGGATTTCCGGCGCGTCGTGTTCCGGCGGATGGACGATGACGTTGGAGGTTCGGGGTCGATCGGTGAGAAAGGCGACTTCGCCGAAAAAATCGCCGGGCATCAGGGAGGCTACCGGAATGCTGGCCCCCTCCTTCACCACGCTCGCCCCTCCGGCGAGGAGCAAAAACAGGCTGCGCTCCTGGGAACTGCCCTCCTGGATCAGGCAATCGCCGACCTCGTAAGCGACCAGGTGGGTATGACGCCCGGCCAGCACCAGTCGTTCCCGATCATCGAAAGGGTCGAAAAAGTCGATCTGCCGGAAAATCGCCAACAAGCTGCCTGTGTTCAGATCCGCCAACGCACGCATCCGCCCCGCCTCGCACCCCATGAACAGGTTCCGCCCCGCGAACATGCATGAGGGGGCAAGCCCCCCACCCCCGTTCATGGAACCCACGGTGGGTTGCATGACAAATCGGGCCGAATCCATGCTATCACATTCCAGGCAGGAGAACAGGCAAAATCTGCCGCATGGGTCCGCTCGACCGCAAGTAGACCACTGTTCACGCTTTTTCCCGCGTGCAACCGGGGTCGTCCGTGCCGGTATGGGTGCGCCAAGGCACGAACGATACTCGATGACTCAATCTTGGGGGGGACCGTTTTGGATGCGCCGGATGATCCAGTACGACTCATGCGGCGCGAACGGTCATGCCCGAGATGAGCACCCTGTTGACGTCGGGCACGGGGGTCTTATAATCCCCTGGTCCGACTTGCGATCCGATAAGCGTGATCATGGTCTGCTTGTCCCTTCGCGGAAAGATCAAGGATTCTCGCCCAATCCTTAAACAATCCGGAAGGAGTCATGCGGCGTGCCGCGCCGAGCATCGGGAGGATCCGTCGGGCTGGAGCGCCGAGAAGGGAGACCCGTCTCGAACGCTATCCAGCCCCGGAATCCGGACAAACCACCATGACCTGATTTGGATCGGCCATGATTCCCTTTTCGGCACGAAACCGATTGAGGATTAGTGTTGCAATGAACGGGCCAACACTCTTGTAACAAAGCATGACACATTGTGTCTGAATTGGCAAGGATTCAGGCGATTTTTATTGCAAAGCTGTCTCATTCATGAAACGTATAAACAACTTTATCCTGGTGTGGATTGCAACCATCCAGGTCAACCACCCATCTCAACGCATCACCTTACCGGGAAGCCATGAAAGTTGAACTGATCGATCGCGCTGAAATATACAAAGGTTTTTTTAAATTATTACGTCTGATTCTGCGTTACCAGCGCTTTGATGGACGCATGACCCCGGAAGTGGCTTTGGAGATTTTGGAGCGTGGGGATGCCGCTGCCGTGCTTTTGTATGATCCGGACGCCGACGTGGTCGGGTTGATCCGGCAATTCCGTCCTGGTCCTTTTTTGTGTGGCGAATCCGGTTGGTGCACGGAGATTGTCGCCGGATCTTGTGGTGTTCAACGTGATCACGAGGCGGTCGCCTTGCGAGAGACCTTGGAGGAGACCGGCTGGAGGCCGTATGAACTGCGTCTGATCCACTCCTTTTATTTGAGTCCGAGTGGCAGCAGTGAGCGGATTCATCTTTATTGTGGGCTTTTCGACTCCACGCGTCCGCGTGAGGCTGGTGGGGGGTTGGAGCATGAGAACGAGGACATTGAACCTCTTGTGGTGCCGTATGCCACGGCCTTGGCGTGGTTTGAGGAGAATGTATTCAACTCGGCGATTGCCATTCTTGCCATGCAGTGGTTGATGGCCCATCGTGACAGGCTGCGTCGGGGTGCATGAAGGCCATTGCGTGGGGGCGCGGTTGGGTTCATCCTGAATGGCAATCAAAGCAGCGGGGGTGGCAGACAGGCTCCAAACCACGCACCTTCGCATGACCTTGAAACCGGTCGCCGGAGGCGACATGGGTTGCCGCGCGCAATTCGCCCGGATTCGTTGCCCAAAACCGGCAACTCAAACCGCCATCACTCAACTCTCACCCCCATCACCGACCACCACCATGTCCATCGCCCTGCTTCTCCACCTCGTGGCCGCGACCCTCTGGGTCGGTGGCATGTTCTTCGCCCTCTGGATCGTGCGCCCCGCCGCGCTCCCCCTGGAACTCCCCCAACGCGTCGGTCTCTGGTCGCGCATCCTCACCCGCTTCATGGTCGTGGTCTGGGTCTGCGTCCTGCTCCTGCCACTCACCGGCTACTGGATGATCTTCAAGGGCTTCGGGGGCATGGCCGGCGTCGGCCCCCACATCCACATCATGGAGGGAACGGGTTGGAGCATGATCGCCATCTTCGGCGTCATCTTTTTCCGCGACTTCCGCTCCATGCGTCGCATGGAGCAAGAGTGGCTCTTCCCCGAGGCCGGCCTCTACATCGAACGGTTGCGCAAACGGGTGCGCATCAACCTGATCCTCGGCCTGATCACCATCGCCGTCGCCGGAGCAGGTCGCTACTGGTGAATCAACCGCCCCAATCCGTCACGCTGCTCGTCACCCGCGCACGCTTCAACCCGCCCGAAGGGTGGCAGGATCGGTTAAGCCGCCGCCTTGACCCGCCCTGGCGGTTCAACCTCTTTTTTCTGCACCAGGCGGTCCACCTGGTCGATCAACCCCACTGGCACGCCTGGCTCGAAGCCGGCCATGAGGCCAGCTACTGCGCCCATGACCACCAGACCTTGCACGGTCCACCCCCCCTGCCCGGCATCCAACCCGGCGGACTGGCCACCCTCGGACGCCTGATCCGGGAGAGCAGCCTGACCCTCTCGATTCCGCATCTGACCTGGCCGCTCCAATCCAATACCACGGGCATCAAACGCATCGCCATCCACCAGGATGGCGATGCAGACGATCACCTCCAAACCCTGCGCCTGGCCGCCGGATTGGCCGGCTGCGACCACCCGGTGACCCTGTTCCAGGCCACCCCATCCCCACCCATTTCACCTGCCGCCATCCCCTATCATCAAGCCCTGCTCGCCCTCGGAGCCCAATTCCGATCACGTTCGTCAAACGATCCCATCTTGGCCGATCATGCGGTCATCTTGTCTCTCGGAGCCACGCCTCGGAAACGACGGCCCATACGAACGAAAAAAATCGTT
>JADGAY010000174.1 GCA_015231775.1 Magnetococcales bacterium
GGCGGGATTCAAGCGTCTCGACCCGACTCCGCAACGCCTGCAGTTCCGACTCGGCGGCATCCAACCGCGCCAGCAGCGCCTCTTGTCCTTGACGCTGCCCGGCCTCGAGGGCCGCGACCCGCGCATCGTCGCGGGCACGCTGGGCCTCCTCCCCCATCAGCCAGGCGCGCCAACCGGCATTGGGCATCTCCCCGGTGGGCACCCCCCCGCGCAGCAGCAACAGACCACTCAAAAGCACCACCAACGACAACGACAACCAGAACAGACGAATCATGCCGACTCCAACCCTCCACGCTACCGGTCGCGCGTGCAATCCGACCGGTAAATCCAGTACAATGACCTGACGTGATTCTCCCTGGTCCGGCGGCAAAGCTCAATGCGCGCCGATGGGAATCGCGTTTCCGGAACGCGACCCCGCGCGCGCCATCGACCAACCCCAGCCCGGACAACGCCATGAACCAGACCTTCAACGGCCATTGGGATAGCCTGGGCAGCGGCCCGCCCCTCCTGTGCATCTCGGGATTCGCGAGCGGCAACTGGATGTATCGCCCCCTGGCCCAGACCCTCGCCGACCGCCACACCTGCATCCTGCCCGACAACCCCGGCATGGGACTCTCGCCCCCGGCCACCCAGCCCTATACCCTGGACGAGCTGGCCCAGGCGTCGATCGCCCTCATGGATCAGCTCGGACACCAGCGGTTCGCGCTGATCGGCCTGAGCATGGGGGGGTTCATCGCCCAGTTGCTCGCCGCGCGCCACCCGGAACGGGTCGAACGGCTGGTGCTCATGTGCACCAGCTCCAACGATCCGGCCTTCAAGGGGCTGTTCCCGATGCTTACCCGCGAGCAGATCGCCGCCATCTACATGCTGCGACGCGAAGAGCGGGTACGGGCCGCGCTCTCCGAATCGTTCTGCCCGTTTCTTTACAACCGCTACCCGGATACCCACGCCTACATCCTGGAACACCGGCTGCGCTACGAACCGGAGAGCGCGCAGGTGTTGATGCAGTATGACGCGGTGGCCCGTTTCTTTGCGTCGGACCCGGTTCCCCTGGAACGGTTGACCATGCCGACCCTGATCCTCTCCGGCGCCCTCGATCTGGTGGTGCCGGCGGCCAATGCCCATCTTCTGGCCAGCCGGATCCCGAATGGGCGGGCCCGGATCATCGACGAGACCGATCATCTGTTCTTTCTGGAGAAGAGCGCCGAGGTGAACGGCCTGATCGGTGATTTCCTGGGTCAACCATGAGACTGGGGATCGATCTGGGCGGGACCAAGATCGAGATCGTGGCGCTCGACACAGGCGGCACGGTGCGCCATCGATGCCGGGTGCCCACCCCCCAGGGGGATTATCCGGCCACGTTGCAGACCATGCGCGATCTGGTGGCCGACGCGGAGGCGCAACTGGGCCTCGCCACGCCGATTCCCCTCGGCGTCGGGATTCCCGGCTCCGTGTCGCCGGTCACCGGGGTGATCCAGAACGCCAACTCCACCTGTCTGATCGGCAGGGATCTGGCCGGAGATCTCTCCGCCATGCTCGCCCGCCCGGTGCGGCTGGCCAACGACGCGGACTGCTTCACCCTCTCGGAGGCGACCGATGGGGCCGGGGCCGGCGAACCGCTGGTCTTCGGGGTTATTCTCGGCACCGGCGTGGGGGGCGGGATCGCCTTCCATCGCCAACTCCTGGCCGGCCCCAACGCCATTGCCGGCGAGTGGGGGCACAACCCCCTGCCCTGGCCGCAAGCCGACGAGCTTCCCGGTCCGACCTGCTACTGTGGCCAGGAGGGGTGCATCGAGACTTTTCTCTCAGGGCCGGCCTTGAGCCGGGCCTATCAAGAGGCGGGTGGCCAGGGGTACCTGGCGGAAGAGATCGCACGACGCGCCGCGACTGGTGACGAAAACGCGCAACGCGTGCTGACCCGCCACGCGGAACAACTGGCCCGGGCCCTGGCCATGGTGATCAACATCCTCGATCCCCATGTGGTGGTGCTCGGCGGCGGATTGTCGAATCTGGCGGGACTCTATGCCGAAGTGCCGCGCCTCTGGAGCCGGCACGTGTTCGCCAAACAGCCCCGCACCCGACTGGTGCGGGCCAAACACGGGGATTCGAGCGGCGTGCGCGGCGCGGCTTGGCTCTGGCCGGGCGGGCCAGCGGGGTGATCCCGCCTTACGACTGCTGTCCGATCACCTGCCCGCGCAGAGCCTTGGTGAGGGTGAGATTGGCCTCTTTCTGGGCGGCCAGCGCCTTGTTGGCATCATCGAGGCGCCGCACCAGGATCTCGATGAGCTGATTCTTGATCTTGGTCTGCAACGCCTGATCGAGATGCTCTCGGGTCATGCTGTAGGAGTCGATGCGGAATACCGTGGTCTCGCCAAAGGCGATCACGTTGGTGGTGCGTTTGCGTCGGGTCAAAAACGACACCTCACCCACCACCGCCCCCGCCTCCAGGGTGGCCAGGATCCGATCCGGATAGTCCCGCCGCACCACCTTGGCCTCGCCCTTCAAAATCACGAACAACGAATCGTCCTCATCCCCCTCGGTGACCAGAAACTCGCCATCCTGATAGGTGTTGAAAAAACTATCCGCCGCGATCAACGCCTTGCGTTCCTCCTCGGTGAAGTCCCAGAAAAACTCGATCTGCTTCATCAATTCCTGGATCAACATGGCGCGCATCCTTTACCGGTCGTTTGGCCCTTCCACCCCGATTGGAGTGTACTTCATGCGCTGCCACAATACCAGCGCAACTTGAATGGCCTGGACAAGACGGCGCGGCACGGTTGCCTTAACCCATTTGACGTGATATGTTCATGAAATTTTTCCCAGTGGTTGCAGCCCAAGTCTTCTTGTAAGGATGCCCGTCCCATGTTTGGTACCATTGCCCGCAAGCTGTTCGGATCCAGCAACGACCGTTACTTGAAAACCCTCAACCCCCTGATCCAGCAGATCAACGCCCTGGAACCGGACTTCGCGGGGTTGACCAACGACGAACTCAAGGGCAGGACCGATCTCTTCAAAAAGCGACTTGCCGAGGGGGAGACCCTGGACGACCTGCTGCCCGAGGCCTTCGCCGCGGTCCGCGAAGCGAGCAAACGGGCCACCGGCATGCGTCACTTCGACGTGCAACTGGTCGGCGGCATCGTGCTCCATCAGGGCAAGATCGCGGAGATGAAGACCGGCGAAGGGAAGACCCTGGTCGCCACCCTGCCCCTCTATCTCAACGCCCTGGCCGGCAAGGGGGCCCATCTGGTAACGGTCAACGACTACCTGGCGCAACGCGATGCCGCCTGGATGGGCAAGATCTACGCCACCCTCGGCATGAAGACCGGCATCATCATCCACGGTCTCGACGACCAGGAGCGCCGCGACGCCTATCAGGCCGACATCACCTACGGCACCAACAACGAATTCGGCTTCGACTTCCTGCGCGACAACATGAAGTTCTCGTTGGAGGACATGTGCCAACGGCCCTTCAACTTCGCCATCGTGGACGAGGTGGACTCGATCCTCATCGACGAGGCCCGCACCCCGCTGATCATCTCCGGTCCCACCGAGGACAACACGGATAAATACTACAAGGTCGATCGGATCATCCCCCTGCTCACCCGCGTCACCCACTTCACCCTGGACGAAAAAGCCCGCACCGTGATCTTCACCGAAGATGGCAACGAACGGGTGGAGGAGATCCTCCGGGAGCGCGGCATCATCAAGGACGGCAACATGTACGACGTGCACAACGTCGATATCGTCCATCACGTCCATCAGGCGCTGCGCGCCCACGCCCTGTTCGAAAAGGATCGGGACTACATCGTCAAGGATGGCGAGGTGATCATCATCGACGAGTTCACCGGTCGCATGATGCCGGGCCGGCGCTACTCCGACGGGCTCCATCAGGCCCTCGAGGCCAAAGAGGGGGTGGTGATCCAGAACGAATCCCAAACCCTGGCCTCGATCACCTTCCAGAACCTCTTCCGCATGTACGGCAAGCTGGCCGGCATGACCGGCACCGCCGACACCGAGGCCTCGGAGTTCCAGTCGATCTACAAGCTCCAGGTGGTGATCATTCCCACCAACCGCGACATGATCCGCAAGGACTCCGACGACGTGGTGTTCCGCACCCAGGAGGAGAAGATCAAGGCGATCATCGAGGAGATCATCGACTGTCGGCAGCGCCACCAGCCGGTGCTGGTGGGCACGGTCTCCATCGAGAAGTCCGAGGATCTCGCCAAGCGGCTGAAACAGATGAAAGTCCCCCACAACGTCCTCAACGCCAAGCACCACGAACGCGAGGCGATGATCGTGGCCCAGGCCGGTCGCAAGGGGGCGATCACCATCGCCACCAACATGGCCGGACGCGGCACGGACATCCAGTTGGGCGGCAACCCGGAGATGCGCATCCAGTCGGAGATCCCGGAAACCGCCACCCCGGAGGAGCAGGAGAAACTCGAACTCCAGATCCGCGCCGAGTGCGCCGCCGAGAAGCTCGAGGTGCTGGCCGCCGGCGGTCTGCACATCCTGGGCACCGAACGCCACGAGGCGCGCCGCATCGACAACCAGTTGCGCGGTCGCGCCGGTCGCCAGGGCGATCCGGGCTCGAGCCGTTTCTATCTGTCGTTGCAAGACGACCTGATGCGCATCTTCGGTTCGGAGCGCATGGATGGCATGTTGCAGAAACTCGGACTCCAGGAGGGCGAGGCGATCGTCCACCCGTGGATCAACAAGGCGATCGAGTCGGCGCAAAAGAAGGTCGAGGGACGCAACTTCGACATCCGCAAGAATCTCCTGAAGTTCGACGACGTGATGAACGAGCAGCGACGCGCGATCTACGAGCAGCGCAAGGAGTTGATGGAGGCCGACGAGATCGCCGAATACATCCAGGACATGCGCGCCGATCTTCTGGACATCCTCATGGAGTCGCACATTCCCGAGGAGTCCTATGCGGACGATTGGAAGTTCCAGGAGTTCGCGGACGCGGCACGCAAACAGTTCAACGTGGCGATGCCGGTGGCGGGTTGGAAGGATGAGTCCGGCATCTCGGCCAAAATGGTCCGCGAGCGGGCCTGGGAGTTGATCGAAACCTATAACCAGCAGCGCGAGAACACCATGGGCGCGCCGCTGATGCGCTATCTGGAAAAGGCGATCCTGTTGCAGGTGCTCGACACCCTCTGGAAGGAGCATCTGTTGAACATGGATCACCTCAAGGAGGGGATCCATCTGCGCGGCTATGCCCAGAAGGATCCGTTGAACGAATACAAACGCGAGGCGTTCGGCCTGTTCGACGATCTTTTGACCCGCATCAAGGCGGAGTCGATCGAGGTTCTGGCGCGGGTCGAGGTGCGTCAACCCGACGAGGTGGAGCGCATGGAGACGGAACGGGCGGCGGCGCGGGATCGTCAACTTTCCATGAGTCACCCGACTGCGGGAGGCATGGATGAGGACGCGGAGGATGCCCAGGATCCGCACACCCCATTCCGTCGCGAGGGGGATAAAGTCGGAAGAAATTCTGTTTGTCCTTGCGGAAGCGGCAAAAAATATAAATACTGTTGTGGGAAACTTTCTTAAACCGGGTGGCACGATCAAACTTTCTTAAATGAAATGAATCTCTTTTTTTGTATGGCATGGGAGATGCATAAGGACTTGCGCTCAGGCCTGGAGCCATACACCCTACTCAACACCATGCAAAGAGAGATCGCCCCCATGTCCAACACCATTACGCCGGCACACCTCGCCGCCATGATGAAACCGGCCCAATCCCGGCCCGTTTCCCAAGGTTTGATGGCTCCCAAGCCCGTGCGTCCCCAGGATGGCGGCATGTTTGATCAGTTCCTCACCCAGGCGGAGAAGGATTTCCTCGCCACCCAGTTGCAACAGGTGAAGTGGGGTCGCTGATTCACACCCTGCCTTGCCCGATTGCCAAAAAAAGCCGGTGGATCCCCTCCACCGGCTTTTTTTGGCTCTCCCCTCCAACCATCATGCCGTCATCAGGCCACCACGCTCCCCGACATCCCCCTGGTTGGTCATCACCCGGAATGGCGCGCACGTTCATCGGTCCAACGATCAGAACTTCGTGCCGGGCGGCTGTTGTCAAGCGACACGAACAATTGACCCACTGGCGACATGAAGAATTGACCCCCC
>JADGAY010000007.1 GCA_015231775.1 Magnetococcales bacterium
CTGGTCAAGTTGACATCTCCACAGGAGAGCGACGGGGGCGACCCGGAAAAATCCGTTTCCCGCGACGAGAACTATCCCATGCCGCCGGAGGTGTCGGGCATCGACATGAACGTGGCCCTGCAACGGTGCGCGGGGAGTCGGGCGCTCTTGTGGCGGTTGTTGCGGCGCTTCGCGGTGGATCAGACCGACGCGATCGATCGGTTGCGCGAGATTTGGGACCAGGGCGAGAGCGGCGAGGCGGTGCGTCTGGCCCACACCCTCAAGGGGTTGGCGGGGAGTCTGGGAGCCGAGGAGTTGCGGGTGGCCGCGCAGAATCTCGAACATGGCCTGGCGGGCACGCCGGAGTCGGCCCCGGAGTTGATGTCCGCGGTGGAGGCGATTCTGCACCCCCTTGTGGTCGCGCTGGCGGCGCTTTCCGATCCGGCTGGCGAGGCCGGACACAAGCCGGTTCCTTTGCGCAGCGTGACCAGCGAGGTCGAACTGCTCGAGCTGCTCAAGCCGTTGCGGGAACCGATTCGGACCCGTCAGCCAAAATCGTGTCAGACCCAGCTCGAACAGCTCGAAAGCCTGGATCTTCCGCCCGCCTTGCGGGCGCGGGTGAGCGAACTGGTGAAGATGATCCGCAAGTACCGTTTCCGGGAGGCGGAGCAGGCGCTGGAGGCGCTGTTGAACCCGTCGTCCGTTTCCATGCCGTGATCGTGAATCAATCGGTGTGTTTGCGCGTTGTCCGTGGATCCCCTGAGGGGAGCCCCACGGTCGGGGGATGAAGGGGGTTTCTCTTCATCATGCTGTTTACAATGGAGAGTCGCATGTCGGATGAGGCTTTGTCGCGGATTTTCGTGGTGGATGACACGGAGACCAACATCGATATCCTGTTGGAGACCCTCGGGGATACCTATGAGGTGAGCGTGGCCCTGGATGGTCCCACCGCCTTGGAGGATATTCCGGAGCGTGAGCCGGATCTGATCCTGTTGGATGTGATGATGCCGGGCATGGATGGCTACGAGGTGTGCCGGCGTTTGAAACAGGATCCGCGCACCCGGAAAATCCCGTTGATCTTCGTCACCGCCAAGCAGGAGACCGAGGACGAGACCTATGGGCTGGAGTTGGGGGCGGTGGACTACATCACCAAGCCGTTCAGTCCGGCGGTGGTGCTGGCGCGGGTGCGCACCCATCTGCAACTGGCGCGGGCCCGGCAGGAGTTGGCCCAGGCCAACGAGGTGCTCGAGGATCGGGTTCGGCGGCGCACCGAGGAGTTGAACAACAAGAATCTGGAACTCGAGGAGACGCGCCTGGAGATCATCCGGCGTCTGGGTCGGGCGGCGGAGTACAAGGACAACGAAACCGGTCTGCATGTCATCCGCATGAGCCACTATTCTCGGCTGTTGGCCCTGGCCGCCGGCATGGAGGAGAAATGGGCGGAAATCCTGTTTCAGGCCGCGCCGATGCATGACATCGGCAAGATCGGCATTCCGGACATGATCCTTTTGAAGCCGGCCCGGTTGAACAACGAGGAGTGGAACGTCATGCGCAGCCACCCGGACATTGGCGCCGGGATCATTGGCAGGCAATCCTCGCCGCTGTTGGAGACCGCGCGCGTCGTTGCCCAGACCCATCACGAGAAGTGGGATGGTACGGGTTATCCGCGTGGATTGGCTGGGGAGGATATCCCTATCGAGGGGCGCATCGTCGCCATCGCGGATGTCTTTGATGCCTTGACCACCCGACGTCCCTACAAGGAGGCCTGGCCCATCGCCAAGGCAGTGGAGTTGCTCCGCGAGGGGGCGGGCAGTCACTTCGATCCACGTCTGGTGCCGTTGTTCATCGAGATTCTGCCGAAAGTGCTTGAGATACGCGAGAGCTGGAAGGAGAACGAGGAGGAAGACGGTGTGGTCGAGCTGCGCTAGACCACGCCACCCGTGGCTGTCCGGCTGGGTGCTCGTCTGGTTGGTGGGCGCGACTGTAACGTTTGCCGGAGAGCCGCGCAACGAACCGGTGTTGCCGATTCCGACCTGCACGGCCATGGATGGCGAAAAGGTGCGCTTGGGAAAACGGCTCTATCACGACGTGCGCTTGTCGGCCAACAATGCCATGAGCTGCGCCACCTGCCATCCCCTCGACGGCTGGGGGATGGATGGGATCCCCTTGTCCACCCGTGTCGATGGCGTCAGCAATACCCTGAACACCCCCACGGTCTTCAATGCGTTGTTCAACATCGGTCAGTTCTGGAACGGTCGCGTCACCTCCCTGGAGGATCAGATCGAGGAGTCGGTGCGGGTGGAGATGGGTTCCAACTGGAACGACGTGCTGCGCAAGGTGGCCCAGGATGACGCCTATCGACAATCCTTCGCCCGTGTCTATCGAGGGGGGGTGCAGGCGGTCAACATCCGGGATGCCATCGCCGAGTTCGAGCGCTCCCTGATCACCCCGAACAGCCGTTTCGATCGTTATCTGCGCGGTGACGACCAGGCGATCACCCCCCTGGAGAGACAAGGGTATGAACTGTTCAAGAAACTGGGTTGCGTCTCCTGCCATCAGGGGGTGAATCTCGGCGGTAATCTGTTTCATCGCTCGGGTGTTTTCACCACTCTGGAAACGGGCGAGCCGCCCGGTGACGCCAGGGAGCAGGATCGCATGGCGGTGACCGGGGCGTCGGAGGACGCGCGGGTTTTCAAGGTGCCTACGCTTCGCAACGTCACCCGTACCGCCCCCTATTTCCATCACGGCGATGTCGCCACCCTGGAAGAAGCGGTGATGCTCATGGCGCGCGGCCAACTGGGGCGTGGCATCTCCGTGGCTGAGCGTGATCTGCTGATCGGATTCCTGGGCACCCTCGAGGGTGCCTTGTACGGAGAGTGTCGATGAAACGGATCGAGTGGGCGCGATGGTTGGCGGCGCTGCTCGTGGCCGTGGGTATCGGCTGGATCGCCACGCTCACCCAGGTGGATCGTCGTCCCTATCAGCGGCAGGAGGAGCTGGTTTCGCGTTTGCTCAACGCCGAGACCGGGATCAACCAGAAACTGGTCCTGGCGCGCTCCGGCATGCTCGAGCACTACGACGACACGGTGATCTACCACCGCGAGGCGCTCTGGGCCCTGGAGCGGGCCAAGGAGATGCTCCCGGTACTCGACGAGGATGGGGAGACGTATCTGACGGCCTGGCGGAAACTGGAGCAGGATCTGAAAAGGAAACTCGCATGGGTCGAGGGGTTCAAGTCCGGCAATGCTTTGTTGCGCAACTCCCTGAGCCTTCTGCCGGTGGTGGCCATGGAGCGTTCCGGTTTCCTGCCGGGTCAAGCCGCCGAGGCGCGTCATCTCGCCGAAACCGAAGCCATGTTGCGTCTGATGCAGGATATGCTGCTCTATTCGGGCCGGCATGGCGGGGAGACCGTGTTGCACCAGATCGAGGCCCATCTGGCGGGGCTCTCCGATCTTCCGGATTTTGCCGAACTGGTGGATCATGTGCGCCTGATCCTCGAATGGAAGCCGCGCACCGATCAACTGTTGGAAAAGATCCTCAACCTGCCGATTGCCGACGGGTGGCGGCAATTGGATCGGATTTCGGCCCGTCATCTCCAGAAACGTCAGGAGATCGCCAGCAACTATCAGATCGTGCTGTTCGGTGCCTCGATCCTGTTGCTGGGGATGCTGTTGCGGGTGTTGTGGAGTCTCAAGATCGCCACCACCCGACAGCGGCGTCTGCAACAGGCGGTGGATGCCTCGGGTGACGCGATTCTGACCAGTGATCCGTTCGGCGTCATCCAGTTCGTCAATCCGGGCTTCTCGTCCTCCACCGGCTGGCCCGCCCATGAGGTGGTCGGCAAGACCCTGTTCGAGATCGAGGGGTATCTGACCGAACGGGATTCGCGCGAATCGTTGCGAATGGCCATCGATTTCGGACAGGCGTGGCGTGGGTTGTTGCCGGTGCGGACCAGGCCGGGGGAGTCGGGGGAAGGGTCGAGGATCTGTTGGCAGCAGTTCGGATTGATGCCGATTCTCTCCAAACGTGGTCGTTTGGATGGGTTCGTGATGCTCGCCCACGACATCACCGGGCTCAAACAGAGCGAGGAGCAACTGCTGAGCGCCAAGGAGCAGGCCGAGAACGCGGATCGCGTCAAGGGGGTGGTCAACGAGATTCTGGAGATCTCCCTGTTGTCCGAGACCCTTCCGGTGGTGTTGCATCGTGCCTTGCAGCGGATTTTGACCATTCCGTGGCTGCCGGTCGAAACCAGGGGGGCGGTCTTTTTGAAGGATCCCGCGTCGGAGCGGTTGTTGATGACCACGCAGGTGGGGATGCATCCGGAGTTGCAGGTACGCTGTGCCCGTGTACCGTTTGGCACCTGTCTGTGCGGACAGGCGGCCCAGGAGGGGCGACCGGTCTTTGCCGAGCATCTGGATGAGCGTCACACCATCCGCATCCGCGAGATGACCCCCCACGGTCATATCTGTCTGCCGATCCAGTCCGGGGAGAAGCTGTTGGGGGTGTTGAACCTCTATCTGCGGCCCGGCACGAACCGGGAGGCGATTCTTGAGGATTTCCTGCTGCTGGTGACCACCACCCTGGCCGGTCTGATCGAGCGCAAGCGCGCCGAGGAGATGGTTCAGAAGCTTTATCACGCCGTGGAGCAGAGTCCGGTGGCGGTGGTGATCACCGATCTGTCCGGCATCATCGAGTATGTCAATCCCAAGTTTTGCCAGAATACCGGCTATGCCCGCGAGGAGGCGATCGGTCAACATACGCGGATCCTGAAATCCGGACACACCCCGCCAGACGAGTATCGCACCCTCTGGGGCTCGATTCTGGCGGGTCAGGAGTGGCATGGGGAGTTTCACACCCGCAAGAAGAGCGGCGAGCTGTTCTGGGAGTCGGTGTCGATCTCGCCGTTGCGCGCCACCCACGGGGAGATCACCCATTTCATCGCGGTCAAGGAGGACATTACCGAACGCAAGGAGATGGACGATCAACTGCGAGCCGCCAAGGCCACCGCCGAGCAGGCCAATCGCGCCAAGAGCGAGTTTCTGGCCAACATGAGCCACGAAATCCGCACGCCGATGAACGCCATCATCGGCATGACCGCCCTCTGCCTGCACACCGGATTGACGGACAAGCAGGAGAACTATCTGAAGAAAATCGAACGGGCGGCTCAATCCCTGTTGCGGATCTTGAACGATATTCTCGATTTTTCCAAGATCGAGGCCGGGCGTCTGGAGATGGAGAGAAGCCCTTTCCGGATCCGGGATGTGATCGATCATCTCACCACGCTCTTTTCGATTCCCGCCACCGAGAAGGGGTTGCAACTGGGCCTCTTCGTTGGCGAGGATGTGCCGGAGCATCTGGTGGGGGATGCCTTGCGTCTGGGGCAGGTGTTGATCAACCTGGTGGGCAACGCGGTGAAGTTCACCGCCCAAGGGGAGGTGGCGATCGGGGTGCGTCTGGTCTTGGCGGGGCCGGAGGAGATCGTGTTGCGTTTTGCGGTGCGGGATACCGGGATCGGCTTGAGCCCTGAGCAGCAGGGACGACTGTTTCAATCGTTCTCCCAGGCCGACTCCTCCACCACCCGGCGCTATGGCGGCACGGGATTGGGGTTGTCGATCTCCAGGCGGCTGGTGGAGATGATGGATGGGGCGTTCCAGGTGAGCAGCGCGCTGGGCGAGGGGAGTGAATTCGCCTTTACCGCCCGGTTCGGCGTGCCGAGTTCCGCTGCCCTGTCCAATCTGGCGACCCGCCAGCAGGCCCTTCCGGTGGAGGCGTATGGACGGATGTTGAAGGGTCTGCCGCCCCATCCGCTGTTGCTGGTCGAGGACAACGAGTTCAATCAGCAGGTGGCCCGTGATCTGCTGGCTTTGGCCGGATTGTCAACGCAGATCGCCAACAACGGCGAGGAGGCGTTGCAGGCACTCGACGATGGTCCGTATCTGGCCATCCTGATGGATCTGCAAATGCCGGTGATGGACGGTCACGAGGCGACGCGGCGCATTCGGGAGCTTCCGGCATGGCAGAAGGTGCCGATCATTGCCATGACCGCCAACGTGATGAACGGTGAACGCGAGCAGTGTCTGGCCAACGGCATGGATGCCTATCTTTCCAAGCCGGTGGAGGTGGACAAGCTCTTCTCCACGTTGGTGCGCATGTTGTGTCCGGACGGTGAGCGGTTGTTGACCGCGCCGGTTGAGGAAGGGGCGGAGTCGGGCGGTCGCCTCGTCGAGACACCCCTGCCCCTGTTGCCGGGGATCGAGCGGGACGCGGCGATCTTGCGTCTGGGGGGCAACAAGGCGTTGTATGTGAAGCTGTTGTTCCGCTTCCTGGAGGGGCACGGGCAGAGCGATCGGGAGGTGCGCGACGCGCTGGAGGCGGGTGACCGGGCGTTGGCGGGTCGTCTGTTGCACACCTTGAAGGGGGTGGCCGGGAGTGTCGGGGCGACCGGGTTGCAGGGGGTGTGCGCCGCTTTGGAGAGCGACGTGCTTGCCGGGACGGCGATCGAGGCGCCTCAACTCGACAGGCTTGGCGAGGTGTTGCAGGCGGTCGTGAGCGTGGTCGAAGAGGGGTGCGCCGGATTGACGCGGGCGGCGCCCGAACCGGTCGCGATGGCGGCGGGCGTGCCCCAGGGGGATGCGCTCCTTGCCTTGATCGACGAGATGCTCCCGCATGTGCGCGAGAGTCGTCCGCGTCCGTGTCTGCCGTTGGCCGCCTCGATGTTGGCCATGGGGTGGACGGGCGAGGTCGGTGCGTCGATCATGCGATTGGAACAATTGTTGCGCAAGTATCGCATGAAGGAGGCCATGGTCGAGTTGGAGAGTCTGCGTGGCGCGGTGGAGGCGCTGGGTGGGGGGATTTGAGAATGGGAACGGGTTCGGCGTTGCAAATTTTCTGAAATGATGTTAATCTCAATTCAGGATGTAGTTCTTATGATGACGCAGTACTTGATGACGGGTCTGTTTCCATGGATCGATGGCTCTCCATGGCCTGGCCGAACCCATAGGTGAAATGAGGTCAAGATGGCGATTCAAGTTTCCAAGGAGGGGGAGCGGATCATGGTTCGTCTTCCCAAGCTGTTCGGTTTTTCCGTGCGTTCCGAATTCAAGCAGGCGACCGGCGACAACCCCCCTGGCACCAAGTACAAATTGGATTTCCAGGAGGTGGAACGGATGGACAGTTCCGCCTTGGGCATGCTTTTGTTGCTGCGCGAGACCTCGGGTGGCATCTCTTCGGACATCATGATCGTCAACTCCCGTCCCGAGATCCGCAAGCTTCTGCAACTGGCTAATTTTCATACGCTTTTCAATATTTTGTGAGCGCGGTTCTGTTTCTTCCACCGCGTCTTGTCTCCATGGCGCGGGGGGTTGAACACGGGTTTCGCCAGCTTCTCGATCTCCTGTTTCCCCCCGCGTGTCCGATCTGCCATCAATCGGTACAGGCCGTTCATCGTCTGTGTCGGAACTGTCTTGACTCCTTGCCCCCCCTGCCGGAAAATCACTGCTTGCGCTGTGGAGCGCATACCACGCGACCGGAACCGGGTTGTGGTGCCTGTCTGAACAATCCGCATGCGCCGGATGCGGCCTACTTCGGCTTTCCGTATCATGGACGGGTGGCGGAGTTGATCCTGGGTTTCAAGTTTGCGGATCGTCCCGAGCGGAGTCGTCTGCTGGTCGAGCTTTGTTGGGAGCGGTTGCATCAAGCGTTGTACTGGGAAGATCCGGATCTGGTCATTCCCATGCCGTTGCACGTTCGGCGTTTGTTGTGGCGACGTTACAACCAGTCCGCTTTGCTGGCCGGAGAGGTGAGTGCACGACTGGGAAAACCGCTTGTGACCGATCTGTTGATCCGTCACAAGCGTACCAGGCCTCAGACCCGTTTGAATGCCCGTGCCCGTCGGCTCAATGTGCAAGGTGCGTTCAGTGTCAACCGTCCTGAGCGATTGCACGGTCGTTCGGTGTTGCTGGTGGATGATGTGTTCACCACCGGGGCGACGATGCAGGCCGCCGTGGCCACCTTGAAGAGAGCCGGTGCCGGACGGGTGAGCGGACTCTGTCTGGCGCGGGTCGATCCGGATCGACCGTGAATTCTTTTGATTTCGACAAACCTTCTCGAGGAGTATCCCATGCCTGAAATCGTTATGTACAGCACCACGGTCTGTCCGTTTTGCATTCGTGCCAAGATGTTGTTGAACAAGAAGAATGTCACCTTCCAGGAGATCAACCTGGACAAGAATCCCGAGTTGCGCGACGAGATGGTGCGGCTTGCCGGCGGGCGTCGCACCGTGCCGCAGATTTTCATCAATGGGCAGCACATCGGCGGGTGTGATGACCTGCATGCCTTGGATCAGGCGGGCAAGCTCGATCCGTTGCTGGTGGCGTGATGGCTCCCCTGGCTGCCGTCATCCAGATGAACTCCAGCCCGGATCGGGCGACCAATCTTTCCGTGGCCGAACGGTTGATGGAGGGTGCGGTTGGGCAGGGGGCGCGTCTGTTGGTGTTGCCGGAGAACTTCTCTTTTTTTGGTGGTAGTGAAGAGGAGAAGCGGGCCATGCGCGAGGATCCGGCCAACGGTCCGAGCCTGACCTTTTTGAAGAGTTTTGCCGCCCGTCATCGGGTATGGATTTCGGGTGGATCGATTCCCGTGGCGGATCCTGGTTCGAGCAAATCCTTCAATGTGTGTTATCTGGTTGATGAGATCGGGGAGGTGCGCGGTCGTTACGACAAGATCCATCTGTTTGATGTGGATGTTGGCGACGGGGTGCGGTATCGGGAGTCTGATTTTGTGCGTCCGGGCAAAAAGCCGGTGGTGGTGGATAGTCCGTTCGGTCGCATCGGGTTGGCGGTTTGTTATGATCTGCGTTTTCCGGAGTTGTTTCGTTCGTTAAGTTCCCAGAATGCCGAGATTTTCACGTTGCCTTCGGCATTTACCGTGGTCACGGGTCGGGATCATTGGGAGCCGTTGATTCGGGCGCGGGCCATTGAGAATTTCGCGTATGTGTTGGCTTCGGCCCAGTGGGGGCAGCATGCGGGGGGGCGTCAGACCCATGGGCGATCGATGATTGTCGAGCCGTGGGGTAATGTGGTGGGGCAGTGTGCCGACGGTGTGGGGTATGTGTTGGCCCCGATCGAGCGGGAGCGGGTGGCCCGGTGTCGGCAGAGGATTCCCTGTTTGACCCATCGGCGGTTGTGAGGGGGGGAGAACAAGGAACGGTGCCCATTGACCTGCCTCCCTTTGTTGCAGGGGTCCGGGGACGACCGCAAGGCCTCCGGCGGAGGTTCGGAGGCACGCCCCCAGGGGCCGCCCCTGGCCCCCAATACTATTGGAGATCCTGGAATCGCTCTCATGTGGCAGGATTTCATCGCCCATCACGCGCTCATGCGGGCCGAACACCGGTCACTGGTGGATCGCCAGAGCGGACGTCACTTCACCTACGGCCAACTGCACGACGAAATCAACCGCCTGGCGCGTCACTTGATGCAACTCGGGGTGGGTGAGGGCGATCGGGTGGTGCTGCTCGCTCCGAGTCGGGTGGAACATATCACCCTCTTTTTCGCCTGCGTCCGCATCGGCGCGATTCTGGTTCCGCTCAACCATCGCCTGGCTGATCTGGAGATCGCGGCGATCCTGACCGATCTGGAACCGAAACTCCTGCTGGGCGATCGGACCGGTTTTATCGATCTCGCCACCCTGAACCAGAGTGTCCCACCCCTCCCGCTCTCCGAAATCCCGATCTCCCTGGATCGGGTGTTGATGATCCTCTATACCTCCGGCTCGTCGGGCACCCCGAAAGGGGTGATGTTCCACGCCGGCATGATCCGCGCCAACATCGACAACACCCTCTCCGCCGATGTGCTGCGCGCGGAAGATGTGTCGATCGTCAATACCCCGTTTTTCCATACCGGGGGGTACCACGTCTTCTGCCTGCCGATGCTGTGCGTGGGCGGAACGCTGATTCTGCATGAACGGTTCGATGCCGGTTGGGTGCTCGAGGCGATACGAATCGCGGGGGTGACGGTGTTCTGGGCCGTGCCGACCATGTTCCAGGCCATGTTCGATCATCCGGATTTCTCGAACACCGATTTCTCCCGCATCCGGTTTCTGTTGTCCGGGGGCGCGCCGTTGAGCCTGGCCCTGATCCAGGGGTATCACCGCCGGGGGGTGCCGTTCAAACAGGGGTTCGGACTTACCGAGGTGGGACCGAACTGCTTTTTGTTGCAGACCGATGAGGCCCCGCTCCATCCCGACTCCATCGGCAGACCGATGCGTAACTCCGATGTGCGGGTGGTGGACGAGAGCGGCCATCCGGTCGCCACGGGGGAGGTCGGGGAGATGTGGATTACCGGCGCGCATGTCTGCCAGGGGTACTGGCGCAACGAGACCCTGTTTGCCGCCTGCATGCACGATGGGTACTTTGCCACCGGGGATCTGGTCCGGGTCGATGCGGAGGGGCTGTTCTACGTCATCGGACGCAAGAAGGAGATGTACATCTCCGGGGGCGAGAATGTCTATCCGGGAGAGGTGGAACGACAACTGGCCACCCATCCGCATGTGGTGCAGGTGGTGGTGGTCGGGGTGCCGGATCCCAAATGGGGCGAGGTGGGATTGGCCTGGTGCGTGATCCGCGCCCCTCTGGATCTGGCGGAAATACGCGCGTTTCTCGATCCCCGCCTGGCGCGTTACAAACATCCGCTCCAGGCACGGTTCATCGAGGCGATGCCACTTCTGGCCAACGGCAAGATCGATCGTCCCACATTGAAGCGTTGGGGCTTGGAGATCTTTTCCGGGAAAGATGATAAAATGTTGACAAGCGTATGAAGCCTTGGGATGCTGTTGATTTTAGGTTTCGTTAGTGTGAAGAGGAGATGGCATGAACGCCCGTTGGATTTGGATGCTGGTGGCTTGTCCCTTGCTGGTGCCCCTGGCCGGCTGCGAACGCAAGGAGGGCGCGGACGGCGCGGCCAAGGCGGCGTCGGCTGGACCGCCACCCATGGAGGTTGAGCGTGTGGCGGCGGTGCGGAAGGTGATCGCGCTGCGCCGGGAGGTTCCGGGTCGGTTGCAGGCGATTCGGAGCGCCGAGATTCGCGCGCGGGTCGAAGGGGTGGTGGAGCGGCGTTTGTTTGCCGAGGGGAGCGAGGTGGAGGCTGGCGCGCCGTTGTATCGGCTGGATGGCCGTCAGCTCGAGGCGCGGGTGAAGGTGGCCCAGGCCAATCTGGAGCGGGCCGTGGCCGAGCGGGATCTGGCGAGCAAGACCCTGGGGCGGTACAAACATCTGGTGGAGCGGGATACGGTCAGCCGTCGCGAGTACGATCAGGCCGATGCGCAGCACCGCAAGAGCAGCGCCGACATTCTGGCCGCGGAGGCGGAGTTGACCCGTTCCCGTCTGGATTTGGAGTTCGCCAACATCACCGCACCGATCGCCGGTCGGGTGGGACGGACGTTGGTCACCGAGGGGGCGTTGGTGGGGCAGAAGGAGGCGACCCATCTGACCACGGTGGAGCAGTTGGATCCGATCTGGGTCAATTTCACCGAGCCGGGACCGGAGATCTTCCGCATGCGCCGGGCGATCCGCGCCGGGGAGGCCAAATCGGTGGATGAGGTGGAGGTGCGTTTGTTGTTGGAGGACGACCAGGAGTACCCACTGCCCGGCAAATTGCGTTTTACCGACATGGCGGTGGATCCCCAGACCGGGGCCGTGGCGTTGCGCGCGGAGTTTCCCAATCCGGAGCGGGTGTTGTTGCCTGGTCAGTTCGCGCGGGTGCGGCTGGCCATGGCGACGCGGGAGGGGGTGGTGATTCCGCAGAAGGCGGTGCAGTATTCTGCGCAAGGGCAGGTGGTGATGATGGTGGACGAGGCCAACAAGGTGGTGCCGCGCCCGATCAAGACCGGTGGTTTTTCGGGGAGCGAGTGGATTGTCACCGAGGGGTTGGGAGAGGGTGAGAAGGTGATCATCGAGGGGTTGCAGAAGTTGCGTCCCGGCACGGTGGTGGTTCCGAAGGATGCCAAGGATGCCGGTTGAGATGCTTTGCTTAAATTGTTGAAAAAAAAGAGAGAGTCTGGGAGATTCCTCTCCCAGGGTTTTGCTTTTGACTTTGCTTTTGACTTTAGCGCGCTCTTCACAAAGAAGCCTTTTTCGCGGTTTTTGCGAAAAAGGCGCCGCGCGCGGCCTTCGCGAGGGTCGTTTCCGCTTTTTGGAAACGACCCTCGTATCTTGCGCACGAGCTATGGAACACTATGACGATTCTCCAAATGGTTGCGGTAAAAGCCCGTGATTGAATTTCTCAAACTGAAGAATGTCGGTCCCGCTCCAGAAATGGAGATGCGGTTCGGGCCTCGTCTGAACCTGATCACCGGGGACAACGGCCTTGGCAAGAGCTTTCTTTTGGATGTGGCGTGGTGGGCGTTGACGAGCCAATGGCCGCAGGATCACAACCAGAATCTTACATCAGGTTATCCGGCGCGACCCACGGAGATTGGCAAGGAAGCAAGTATCCGGTTTGCTGTTCATAGCAGGTTAGGGCTCGACGATCACGAGAGTTCTTTTGTTGCGGATGAGCAGTCCTGGAATGTCAAGAAGGGGCGGCGTCCCTTAAGTGCTGCACTGGTTATTTACGCGCTGGCCGATGGGGGATTTTCCGTATGGGATCCCACCCGTAACTGGGCGTATAATCTGACTGGACAAAGGCGTGTCTCCGTGAACATTTTCAGCTCCAGGGAAGTGTGGGACGGACTGAAGGTCAAGACTTACGAGAGAGAGACGCAAGTCTGCAACGGCCTCATCGCGGATTGGGCATCCTGGATCCGCGAGAAAGGGGAGGATGCCGAGCGCATGGCCGCCGTTCTGGCTAAACTCTCGACGACCTTGGGTGTGGAAAGTCTGAAACCCGGTGCTCGTTTTGCGCGTTTGTCCCTCGACGATGCCCGCGACATCCCAACTATCCGCATGGGCTACGGTCAGGATGTCCCGATCCTGCACGCCTCGCTGGGCGTGCGTCGCATCACTTCCCTCGCTTATATGCTCTCCTGGGCGTGGCGCGAACACCGGATTGCCTCGGAATTTCTCGGACTGGCCCCTTCGTCACGGATGGTGCTGCTGTTTGACGAGATCGAGGCTCATCTGCATCCGCGCTGGCAGCGAGCCATCATCCCCGCCTTGCTCCAGGTGATGGAGACACTGACCGGCGATGCCAGCGCCTCGGTGCAGCTCATCGGAACCACCCATGCGCCGCTGGTGCTGGCATCGGTGGAGCCGCTGTTCGACGAGGAGCAGGACCGGCTGTTCGCGCTGGATCTCGTGGATGGGCGTGTGTCGCTTAAACAGCAGCCGTGGGCGAAACAGGGGGATGTGATCAACTGGCTCGTTTCGGATAGTTTCGGTCTGCGGCAGGGATACTCCCTGGAGGCTGAACAGGCCATCGAGTGTGCCAATGCCTGGATGCGCGGCGATTTCGCGGCCCTTCCCGCCCATCTGAATACCAAGCAGGCCATTCATAAGGAACTTCAGAGGGTTTTGGCTGACCACGATCCGTTCTGGCCGCGCTGGATCGTGGCGTATGAGAAATCCGGAGATGCGGCATGATTCGTTTTACACCGTGTCCCAAGCCGGAAGGGTTCGAGGCGCGTGTGGAGGTGCGCGGCATGGCTGGCAAACAATGCCACCGGTCGCCCCAAGGATTATTGGAGTGAGTTTCGTTTTCAACTCGCCGATGCTTTCGGGTCGCTGTGTGGCTATTCGGCCATGTGGGTGCCGGACGGTACCGTGGACCACTTCGTCAGTTGCGACGAAGATCGCGCCATGGCCTATGTTTGGAGCAACTATCGGTATTGTGCCGGGTGGATCAATTCAAGCAAGCAGAATCTCCAGTCGCATCAGGTCATCGATCCGTTCGAGGTGGAGGATGGTTGGTTTGAGGTGCAGCTTCCCTCGATGCAGCTCGTGGTGACGGATCGGTTGCCCGAGGCATACCGGGAGCGCGCCAAGGTCATCCTCGGGCGGCTCCATCTCGGGAACGATGAACGGGTTTTGCGTCTACGACGCGAGTGGTTGCGTATGTATGAGGCGGGACTGCCCCTGGTCGAACTGGAGAAGAAGGCCCCGCTGATCGCGCGGGCCGTGCGGAAACAACAGTCTGAGTAATCGTAACGTGCATGATGGGGGGAGCCCCCCTCACCTCCCTGACCGTGGAGTTCCCTTGCGGGGGTTCCACGGTGACCTGAAATGGTTTTGGAAACGCGCCATGCTGCCTAAATTTTTCATCGACCGACCGATCTTTGCCTGGGTGATCGCCCTGGTGATTCTTTTGGCCGGGGGACTCTCCTTCAACAAGCTGCCGGTGGCCCAGTACCCGGACGTGGCTCCGCCGGCCATCACGGTGACGGCGGTCTATCCGGGGGCGTCGTCCCAGGTGGTCGAGGAGACCGTCACCTCCCTGGTGGAGCAGGAGATGAACGGCCTGGAGCGGCTGCTCTACATGGAATCGACCAGCGACGCCCTCGGCGCCATGACGTTGACCCTGACGTTCGAGACCGGGACCAATCTGGATATCGCCTCGGTGGAGGCGCAGAACCGCATCAAGCGCGTCGAGGCCAGACTGCCGGAAGAGGTGCGGCGTCAGGGGGTGACGGTCACCAAGGCCCGGCGCAACTACCTGATGTTCATCACCGTCTACTCCCCGGACCAGAGCCAGGACTTCATCGCCCTGGGCAGTTACACCGCCGCTTCCGTGCTCGAACAACTGCGTCGTGTCCCCGGCGTGGGCGAGGCGCAGCTCTTCGGTACCGAATACGCCATGCGCATCTGGCTGGATCCGGCGCGTCTGACCGAGTTCGGCATGTCTCCCGGCGAGGCGGTGCGCGCGGTGCGTGCTCGCAACACCCAACTGGTCACCGGCGAGTTGGGCAATCTGCCGGCCCTGCCCGGACAGCAGATCAACGCGCCGATCCTGGTGAAAACCCGCATGACCAGCCCCGAGGAGTTCGGCGAGATCATCCTGCGCGCCGATCGTGACGGGGCCACGGTGCGGGTCAAGGATATCGCCAAGGTGGAGTGGGGCGCCCAGGAGTATGCCATTCGCGCCCGGCTCAACGGCCAGTCCACCGCCGCGGTGGGCATCAAGGTGGCCCCCGGCGCCAATGCCCTGGAGACCGCCGATCGGGTACGCGCCCGCATGGGCGAACTGGAGAAGTTCTTCCCCGCCGGCATTGCCTGGGATATCCCCTACGACACCTCCACCTTCATCAAGATCTCGATCCACGAGGTGGTCAAAACCCTTGCCGAGGCGATGGTGCTGGTCTTTCTGGTGATGTATCTGTTTCTGGGCAACCTGCGCGCCACCTTCATCCCGGCCATCGTCGTGCCGGTGGCCCTCACCGGGGCCCTGGTGGGGATCTATCTGCTGGGCTACTCGATCAACGTGCTCACCCTGTTTGCCATGGTGCTCTCCATCGGCATCGTGGTGGATGACGCCATCGTGGTGGTGGAGAACGTCGAACGGGTGATGGCCGAGGAGCACCTCCCGCCCCGCGAGGCGACCCGCAAGGCGATGACGCAGATCTTCTCCGCCATCATCGGCATCACGCTGGTGCTTCTGGCGGTCTTCATTCCCATGGCCTTCTTTTCGGGGAGCGTGGGCGCGATCTATCGTCAGTTCTCGGTCACCCTGGTTCTGACCATGATCTTCTCCGTGCTCATGGCCTTGACCCTTACCCCGGCTTTGTGCGCCACCCTGCTCAAGAACGAACACGTCACCGGGACATCCGGGCTCGGTTTCGGTCCTCTGGCCCTTTTTGCCCGGTTTTTCAACAGTTCCACCCGCGGGTATCGGGGATCGGTGGGGTATATCCTCAAGCGACCGTTTTTTTTCATCCTGCTCTATCTGGCCACCGCCGCGAGCGCGGGGTTGCTGTTCTTGAAACTCCCCAACGGCTTTCTGCCCGACGAGGACCAGGGCTATTTCGTCACCATCATGCAACTGCCCCCCGGCGCCACCCAGGAGCGGACCCTGGAGGTGCTCTCCCAGGTGGAGAAACACTTTCTGCAACAGCCTGGCGTCGCCAAGGTGGTCGGCGTGGCCGGCTTCAGCTTCTTTGGACGCGGCCAGAACTCGGCCATCGCCTTCGTGCGTCTCAAGGCCTGGGACGAGCGCACCGCGCCGGATCTCAAAGCCGGCTCCCTGGTGATGCAGGCCAACATGGCCCTCTCCCGCATCAAACAGGCGTTGATCTTCGCCGTCAACGTGCCGCCGATTCCGGAACTTGCGGCGGTGGGGGGGTTCGATCTGCGCTTGCAGGATCGCGTCGGCCTCGGTCGCGATCGACTGCTCGATGCCCGCAACCAACTTCTCGGCATGGCCTCCCAGGATCCGGTGTTGGCCGGGGTCCGTCCCGAGGGGCTGGAGGCCGGTCCGCAACTGTTGCTCAAGGTCGATCACACCAAGGCCAACACGTTGGGAATCGATCCGGGTGAACTCAACGAAACCCTCCAGGTGGCCCTTGGTTCCGCCTACATCAACGATATGACCCGCGATGGTCGCATCCTGCGCGTGCTCATGAGCGCCCAGGCCCAGACCAACGCCGAACGGGATTCGATCCTTCAGGTGCGGGTGCGCAACCGCGCGGGCAGCCTGATCCCGCTCTCCGAGTTCGTCACCACCGACTGGATCACCGGTTCGCCCAAGCTCGACCGGTACAACGGCATGCCGTCCATGAAACTCTCCGGCAATCCGGCACCGGGTCGCAGCACCGGCGAGGCCATGGCCGCCATGGATCGCCTGACCCAACAGCTTCCGTCCGGCTTTGGCTACGAGTGGTCGGCCACCTCCTTCGAGGAGTCCCTCTCCGGTGCCCAGGTGCCGATGCTGTTCGGGTTGTCGCTGCTGGTGGTGTTTTTGTGTCTGGCCGCCCTCTATGAGAGCTGGTCGATCCCGTTCGCGGTGATGCTGATCGTGCCGATCGGTCTGTTGGGAGCGGTGGTCGCGGTGATGACGCTGGGCATGCCCAACGATGTCTATTTCAAGGTGGGACTGGTGGCGATCATCGGTCTGTCGGCCAAGAACGCCATCCTGATCGTCGAGTTCGCCCGCACCCTCTCCACCAAGGGGGGGATGCCGTTGATCGAGGCCACCCTGGAAGCCTGTCGCATGCGATTCCGGCCCATCGTCATGACCTCGGCGGCCTTCATTCTCGGGGTGCTGCCGTTGGCCACCTCCACCGGCGCCGGGGCCAACAGCCGGCGCGCCATCGGCACCGGGGTGATGGGCGGCATGCTTTCGGCCACGATTCTGGGGTTGTTTTTCATACCGGTGCTGTTCGTCGTGGTGCGCCGGCTCTTTCCGGAGAGGCGGCGGATCGATTCGGAGAGCTGACGCGCACGGGAGGTCAGGAACATCATGTTGGGGCGGGAGAAAAGAGCCGGACCTGTTCCCGGAAGGAGGGGTCCGGAAGCAAGATCGGGTGGGAAGTCGCGATCAGAGCGCGGTCTCCTCCTGGGGCATGGGCGGCAGTTGATAGAGCCGGACCAGATCGACGATCCCCGCTTCGACCGTTTTCGGATCCGAGACCATTTTCTTGATTCTTCTTAAACTCTTGAAGGCGTCGCAGTCACTGCCTTTGCACTTTTCGCATTTTTTGGTCTTGAAATCCTGGTTGTGCAGGTTGGGCAGGTTGTCGAACAGCCAGAACACCCGATGACTGAACGCCGATTCGCGGGAGATCTGGGTCAAAAGTGCGACCTTGATGGCCAGCAGGGTGTCGTGCTCGTTCTTGCAGACTGTCCCGGAGCGTTTGGACTCCTTGGATTCCTTGGGCACGCATAGTCTCCTGTCCGGAAAAGGTAAAACCGATCTTAACAGCGTATGATATTATCCTAGGCACGCTTTTTATCGGTTGTCAAAAGAAATTCCCGGAAATGGGATCTGATCCGGTTTGCAGGTCACCTGACGAATCGCGGCCAGAAGAGTCTTCTTGCCGATCGGTTTGGAGAGGTAGATGTCTCCGCCCGCCTCGCGACATCGCGCCTCCTCGCCGCTGATGGCGTGGGCGGAGAGGGTGATGATCGGCATGCGCTCGAGCCCCTTTTCCATCTCCCACTGGCGGATGCGGCGGATGGCGGTATAGCCATCCATGCGCGGCATCTGTACATCCATGATGATGACGTCGAAGTGGCCGGCCATCACCTGTTCGAGGGCCTCCTGGCCGTCGTTGACGATCACCAGGCGATGCGGGGGTTGGGCGAGGTAGGCTTCGATGAGAACCTGGTTCTCACGGATATCCTCGGCCAACAGCACGGTCAGGGGATGGGCGTCGTTCTTGATGCGGCCTTGGATCCCGGTCTTGGCGAGGGCGGCGAGGAGAGCCCGCCGGTTGATCGGCTTGCCGAGCACGGCATCGCAGCCGGCCTCGCGACTCGGATTCAGGGCGTCGTTCCGGTCGTGGGCGGTCAGGGAGATGATTCGCGTGGGCGGGCGTTGGTTTTCGCGCTCCCACTGACGGATGCGCCGTGTCGCGGTGTAGCCGTCCATCAATGGCATCTGGACATCCATCACCACCACGTCGAACAACTCCTGTTGAAACCGCTCCAGGGCCTCCAGACCATTGTTGACCGTGACCAACTGGTGGGGTGCATGTTTCAGGAACCCCTCGAAGATGCGTCGGTTGACCTCCTGATCGTCGGCCAGGAGGATCTTCAAGGGTGTGGTCGCGAGCAGAGCCTCCTCCTCCTCGCGTTTGGGCAGGGGGGCGTGAATGATCTTCACCGGCAGGGAGAAAAAGAAGGTGCTTCCGCCGCCCATCTGGCTCTCCACCCACAAATGGCCCCCCATCATCTCGACCAGGCGGCGCGAGATGGCCAATCCCAGTCCCGTACCCCCGTAACGGCGGGTGATGCCTACGTCGGCCTGGGTGAACTCCTCGAAAATCAATGTCTGCTGTTCGCTGGAGATGCCGATGCCGCTGTCCTGCACCGCGAAGAGCAGGGTGTCGTTCTTCTCCGCGAGCAGGGAGAGATGCAGATCCACCCGGCCCAGGTGGGTGAACTTGATGGCATTGCCCAACAGATTCAACAGCACCTGCCGCACCCGTCCCTCGTCGCCCAACACCCCTTCCGGGATGTCGTCGAGGATGTTTTCACCCAGCTCCAACCCCTTTTCACGGGCCGCCACCCGCATCAGCCGGGCGCACTCCTCGATGACCCTTCTCGGGGAGAAGGGCGCGGTATCCAGGGTCAGGCGACCGGCCTCGATGCGGGAGAAGTCCAGCACATCGTTGATCACCCCCAGCAGCGCCTTGCCGGAGTTGTGCATGGTCTGGACGAAATGTTGCTGCTGGCTGGTCAATTCGGTCTCCAGCAGCATCTCCGACATGCCGAGCACCACGTTCATCGGGGTGCGGATTTCGTGACTCATCGTGGCCAGGAAATCGCTCTTGGCGCGGCTGGCCTCCTCGGCGCGCTGGTTGGCGTCCAAGAGGGCGTTCCACTGTTGACGCTCCTTGGTCTGGTCGCGAAACACCATCACCACGCCAAGCACCTTGGTGTCACCACCCGGACGGATCGGGGCCGCGCTGTCGGCGATGGGAAACTCCTGCCCGTCCCGCGCCACCAGGATCGTGTGGTTGGCCAGGCCCCGCGTCTTGCCATCCAACAGCACCATGCCGACCGGATTGGTGATCTCCTGGCGGCTGATCTCGTTGATGAGTCGCATGATCTTGACCAGGGGTGCCCCCTGGGCATCCTCCGTGGTCCAGCCGGTGAGGCGGGTTGCTTCGGGGTTGAGGAACTTCACCAGCCCCTTGGCATCGGTGGTGACCACCCCGTCGCCGATGGAGGCGAGGGTCACCTGCAACAGCTCCTTCTCCCCCATGATCTCGTCACGGGCGAGTTGCAGGGCGTCGGCCATGGCGTTGAAGCCCAGGATCACCCGGCGCATCTCCGGGGAGCCCCGCGGTTCGATGCGTTGTTCCAGTTGACCGCGGGCCAAGGCGTTGGCGCCCGCCTCCAGTGCGTCCAGGGGGCGCAGACCGGTACGCAGGATCAGCCAGATCCCCAAAAAGTCCAACAGGATCGCCAGGGCCACGATGGCCAGGTGGTCGGTGAGACGTTGCCAGGAGCGGTTGATCGCCGCGTTGGGGTTGAGGACGATCTCCAGGCGACCGTACTTGCGTCCACCCACCACGATATCGTGATGATCGGAGAAATTCTCCAACTCCATCCAGGATTTGAACCAGACCGGCGCCAGTAGTATCTGTTCCGGACCCGATGCTTCGACGTTCGCCCCGACGTGATCCATGTAACGCAGGCGGATCACGTCCGGATGGGTGACATACCGGGTCAGGGTCTGTTCGAGCACGGAGAAGTCGCCGATCACCAGGGTTTCGGTCATGGCGGCGGGCAAGGTTTGCAGCGCGGTGGTCATGGTCAGGCGCAGATCGTCCCGGGCGTCCGTGGCATCCCGTTGCGCCGAGGTGTAGATCATCAACGAGCCGCCGAACACCAAGGCCAGCATGGCGGTGATCAGCAGTCGGGCGACGAACGGCAAGCGATCCCAGAGCCCTCTCTCCGCGCCGGGGGCGGTCATTCGTAATCCTGGACCAAGGTGGTTTGATAAAAGCCGATGTAGTTCTGGTAGTCGGCCTGACGGGAGGGTCGAAAGCCCAACGGCGGCGATTGCTTGATCACCTGGGCGGCTGTTTCCAGAATCTTCATCCCTTCCGGATCCTCCGGCATGGTGGCAAAGGCCTGGCGGATCGCCGCGACGAGATCAGGCTTGACGCGCGGATGGGCGGCGATGGGGAGGTTTTCGAACGGTTCCGACTCCCACAGTACCCGGTAGCGAAGGTTCTCGCGCTGCGCGAACAGGCGCATCACCTCGTCGTTGACCCCGGCGGCGACCACTTTCCGGGCCTTGAGCTGTCCCATGATCCCCTCCTGGTTGCCGCCAAAAACCGGTTGTACCGGGATTGTGGCGCGCAGCAGGTGATCCATGGGCACGGCGTAGCCCACGAACGCCCCCCTGGAGGGGAAGCCGACGGTTTGATTCGCCAGATCCTTCGCGGCGCGGATATCGGACTCCTCGAGGGCG
Source organism: Magnetococcales bacterium (assembly GCA_015231775.1). Lineage (GTDB taxonomy): Bacteria > Pseudomonadota > Magnetococcia > Magnetococcales > Magnetaquicoccaceae > Magnetaquiglobus. Next base: position 21,048 of record JADGAY010000007.1, read on the forward strand.
ACCAGTTGTCCGCGGATGGCGTTGGAGCGCGGTTTGAGGATGACCTGATACCCCTCCTTGAGCATCCGGGGCTGGAAGATGGTGTTGGAATAGACCAGATCGTAGGCGCCGCGTTCGATCGCCTGGTTGGTTTCGGGAGCGGTGCGGGCGGTCTGGAGGTTTAGGGGGATGCCTACCTGCCGTGAGACGTGTTCGAGGATGGGATTCCAGTACTCGGCGGTCAGCACCGCGCTGCGTTGCGAGAGCACCCCGAAGGAGAGTTCATGGGAGGCGGCGTGGGCGACCCGGCACGGCAGGAGCAGGAACCCCAGGATGGTCAAACCCCAGAGAAGTGACGAGAGAGATGGTTCGTGGCCTGGGTTGGTTCGTGACATCGGGATACCCGTGGATGCAAGAGCGGAGTTTGCCGTGGAATGCTCACGGGGGAGCGCCACGGGTGTGGTGAGGGGAATCCCCTCCATCTTTGCAAGGTTGTGTCGCGGTGACATCATACGAGAGTCAATGGGAAAATATCAATTGCTTTGATGATTTTTTTGCGAGATTTTCTTGATCGCTTCTTATTGCGGGTTTGTTCGGGTAGGCGTATGCGCGAGGGGTGTATTATTCAGCAAAACCGGCAATTCTATTATTGATTTGTGTTATCTGAAGGCGTGGATTGGATCGTCTGATGCGTGACTTTTCTCCAGATTTGCATAATCGCAGCGACCCCGGCCATGGGCAAGGCGATGTGACGACCCGGCGGGATCCAACTGTCACGGGGATTGACGCGGATCAGACGGGCGGCGTACTTGCGGACGAAGTGTTCCGAACTCTGACGGATGGTCGGGACCGCGTTGCCGGCGCCGATCTCGACGATCACCAGGCGGGCGTTCTGTTTGTGGGCGTCGGAGAGCCATTGCTGCATGCGGGCCTCCTGTTCGGCGCTGCGTTTTTCCAGCCATTGGCCATCCGAAAACATCAGGATGTTGGGGCGAGCCAGGGCGCCGCAACTCGGACAATGGGGCAGGGAGCCGGTGGCGCGGAAGCTCTCGGCGTCGATCTCCAGGGTGAGTCGTTCGGCGCTCCAGATCTCGGAGGAGCAGGGGCGGGTACACTGGAGTTGGTGGATCGAGCCGTGACATTCGGCAACCCGATTCTCGGGCCAGCCGGCTTTCTGGAAGTGCCCATCGACATTCGAGGTCAGGACGAATCCGCCCCACGGTTTATCCTGGGTGAGTTGGAGCAGCTTGGAAAAACCGTCGTGGGGGTGAACGCGGCGGTACAGCTCGAGTCGATGGCCGTAAAAGGCCCAGGCCAGGCGTGGATCAAGCCGGAACCACTCCGGATTGGCCATCTCGGGGAAGGAGAGTCCCAGGCGAGCGATGGCGGGATAGGCCTGCCAGAACCCCTCCTTGCCGCGAAAGTCCGGCAGACCCGAATCGACCCCCATGCCGGCCCCGGCGGTGATCAGGAGCGCGTCGGCATCCAAGACGGCATGGGCCGCGAAGATGATGGGATCGTCGGGCAGGGTGCTCATGCGCTGGCCTTGATGGCGATCACCTGGATTGTAACGCCGATCGCGGAGCCGATCCCCGGCAGGAACTTATTCAGCTTTTTGTCCATGTCTCAATGCCTTTGGACGCCTCCCCAGCCAGTTTGGCAAGCATGTCGCGCAGGGTGACCAAGGCCTCGGCCACCGGTACTTGCAGCGGATCCCCCCCCTTGCGGATCTGGATCTCCACCTTGCCCTCCTTGAGGGCGCGGCCACCGGCCATCACGCGCAGCGGACAGCCGATCAGATCCGCATCCTTGAACTTGACCCCCAGGCGGTCGTCACGGTCATCGAGCAGCACGCCGATCCCCATGGCGGTCAATCCGGCGTAGAGGGTTTCGGCGGTCTGGACCGACGCGGGATCGTTGGGATTGGCCAGCAGGATCTCGACCTCGAAGGGGGCGAGGGCCACCGGCCAGATGATGCCGTTGTCGTCGTGGTTCTGTTCGATGGCCGCGGCGACGATGCGCGAGACGCCGATGCCGTAGCATCCCATGATCGGGGTGCGCTCCTTGCCCTCGGGATCGAGCACCGTCACGTTCAGGGCCTTGGAGTATTTATCCCCCAGCTTGAAGATATGTCCCACCTCGATGCCGCGATCCAGGCGCAACCGTCCTGCCGCGCAGCGCGGGCAGGGGTCGTCGGGCTGGACGTTGCGCAGATCGGCGAAGGCGGGTCTGGGCAGATCCCGTTCCCACGTCACGCCGGTCAGGTGGTGATCGATCTGGTTGGCCCCACAGGCGAACGCGAGGCACGATTCCAAGGCGCGATCGGCCAGGATCGGCAGGGCGGTTCCCACCGGTCCCACGTAGCCGACCGGCAGACCGCCGGTCAACTCGGCGATCCGGCCCGGCTCCGGGATCTGGACCGCCCCAACCCCCAGGGCATTGGCCGCCTTGACCAGATTGAGTTCGTGATCCCCGCGCAACAGCAGCAGGTGGGCGCGGCCATTGGCCTCGACCACCAGGCACTTGACCAGATGCGATTCGGGGAGGTTCAAGAAGGCGCTCACCTCCTGGATCGATTTTTTGCCAGGGGTGGCGACCAGACGCATCGGCTCGTCGCTCGGCGTGCCGATGGCAACCAGGGGTGCGCTGGCGGCCTTCTCCAGGTTGGCGGCGTAGTCGCACACGGTGCAGGAGGCGATGAGATCCTCGCCCGAGGCGGCCAGCACATGGAATTCATGCGACGATGAGCCGCCGATGGAGCCGGTGTCGGCCTCCACCGGACGGAAACCCAGTCCGCAGCGTTGGAAAATGCGGGTATAGGCCGCGTGCATGGCCCGATAGGTGACATCCAGCCCCTCGGCGTCCATGTCGAAGGAGTAGGCGTCCTTCATGAGGAATTCGCGCCCACGCATAATGCCGAAACGGGGCCGGATCTCGTCGCGGAACTTGGTCTGGATCTGGTAGAAGTTGATCGGCAACTGACGGTAGGATTTCAACTCCCGGCGCGCCAGGTCGGTGATCACCTCCTCGTGGGTGGGACCGAAACAGAACTCCCGTTCATGCCGGTCAAGGATACGCAGCAGTTCCTTGCCGTAGAAATCCCACCGGCCCGACTCCCGCCACAGCTCGGCGGGCTGCACCGCCGGCATGAGCACCTCCAGGGCCCCGGCGGCATCCATCTCCTGACGGACGATCGCCTCGACCTTGCGCAGGATCTTCAGACCCACCGGCAGCCAAGTGTAGATGCCCGAGCCGAGGGGACGGATCAGGCCGGCGCGCAGCATCAACCGGTGCGAAACGGTATGCGCCTCCACCGGGGGTTCCTTCAAGGTGGGGATCAGGGCGACGCTGAATCTCATGGGGACTCTTTCTCCCGGCCACTCTCGATGAACGCGTAGGCCGAATGGTTGTGAATGGATTCGAAATTCTCCGCGGCCACCGAAAACCAGGAGATGCGCGGATCGGCCTCCAGGTGTGCTGCCACGGAGCGGACCATGTCCTCGACGAAGCGCGGATTGTCGTAGGCCATTTCGGTGACGTATTTCTCGTCCGGGCGCTTCAAGACCGGGTAGAGCTGACAGGAGGCGTTGGCCTCCACCTGTTCGATGATCTCCTCGACCCAGACGAATTTTTTGAACCGCACCCGTACCGTGACATGGGAGCGCTGGTTGTGGGCGCCGCGATCGGAGATCTCCTTGGAGCAGGGGCAGAGGGTGGTCACCGGCACCATGACCTCCAGGATCATGTGGTACCGTTTTTTTTGCAACGTGCCGATGAAGCGTACCTGGTAATCCATGAGCGCGGCGGCACCCGATACCGGTGCCGACTTGCGCAGGAAATAGGGGAACTCCAACTCGATATGGGCCTCCTCGGCGGTGAGTCGCTCTTGAACCTTGCGCAACAGGTCCGGCAGACTGTCCACGGAAATGGCCTCGTCGTGTTCCGCCAACACCTCCAGGAAACGGGACATGTGCGTCCCCTTGAAGTGGTGCGGAAGGTTGACATACATGTTGATCGATGCCACCGTGCGTTGGCTGCCACGGCTGCGATCCTTGACCACGATGGGATAGCGGATCCCCTTGACGCCCACGCGATCGATGGGCAGACGGCGATCATCCGGTTGTGACTGTACATCCTGCAAAGGTTCCATCCGTGACTCCATCCGGGGATACTGGAAAAATGAGGTCCAACCGCGTAAACAGTCAGTCTATGACGAATCCCGGATCTTGGGCAAGAGCTTGGCTTTCGGTAGCGACAATCCGGGAGTTTACCAGGTAACCGCGGCACTTCCGAACAGGAGTGCCACGGCTGGGGGGCACGGGGTGTTCCCCTTCAGGCCAGTTCTGTTTTTAAGATTGGAGTCGAGCGCGCAATGGAGATGCATCATATCGGCATAATCACCAAACTGTCCGATCCGCGCGCCCTGGAGGCGACACGGCAGTTGGCGGAGTGGCTGCACCAGGATGGACGCCGGGTGACCGTGGTCAACGAAATCGCCCAGGCTGCGTCGATCCCGAAGCAGTGCGCGGCGCGCAAGGTCCAGGAACAGCTCCCCGAGGGACAGGACGTGGTGGTGGTGATCGGCGGGGATGGCACCTTTATCGCCGCCGCGCGGGCGGTGGAGGAGGTGGATGTTCCGCTGCTCGGCATCAACATGGGGCGGTTGGGGTTTTTGACCGAGACCTCCCGCGACGACATGTTCGAGGTCATGACGCGGGTCTTGGCCGACGAGTACCGCATCGAACAGCGCATGCGTCTCTCCGTGGAGGTGATGCGTCAGGGACGCATCCCCCTGACCTGCCGGGTTCTCAACGACGTGGTGGTCCACAAGGGGGAGTTGGCGCGGATGATGGAGTTCGACGTGGCCATGGACGACCAGTTCGTCTTCTCCAGCCGCGCCGACGGCCTGATCGTCGCCACCCCCACCGGTTCCACCGCCTATGCCCTCTCCGCCGGCGGCCCGATTCTCCATCCGTCGGTGAACGCCATCCTGCTGGTGCCCATCTGTCCCCATACCCTCACCAACCGCCCGATCGTCGTCCCCGGCACCGGTACCGCCTGCATCACCTTGACCGCCAACGGTCTGGATCGTCTCCTGACGTTGGACGGTCAGGCCGGTTTTTCCCTTGCCGACGGCGATCAGATCCTGGTGCGCCGCTCCTCCCATTCGTTGCGTGTGCTGCACGCGCCGGATCGCAACCACTACACCATCCTGCGCGAAAAGCTGCGCTGGGGGGAGTAGTCGCCATCGTCTGACCAGGAGGCATGCACCATGGAGAATCCGGAAGGAAACCGCGCTCTTCCCGTAGGGGGAACGGTCAAAGAGGTCTGGTGGCTGCTGCGCGCCGATGGGAAGGCCATGGTGGGTCTGGTATGGCCCTGGCTGATGGCCTGGTTGGTCGTGGAAACCTCCTCGTGGGGGGTGGCATGGCTGCTGCCCGGTCCGTTCTCGGACAAGGGGTTGCGTGACCTCCTGGAAATGGGGAGCACCATCGGCGCCTTCCTGATCACGGTCCCGGTTTCGACCGTGCTGATGCGTTGGGCGGTCGAGGGATTCCAGAGCCGGGTGACCGTGGGTGCGCGCGAGCTGTTGTATGTGAAATATTCTATTTTTTTGCTTTTGTTGATCGCCACCTTTGGCGCGCTTGCCTTCATTTTTATCAAAATGGCCATACCTTATTATTATGTGCCGATTATCGCTCAACTTGTGATTCTCTCGTACCTTCTTCCCAGGCTCTCCCTGTCGTTGGTCTACGCAGCAGTGGGCGTTGCCGGTTTTGAGTTCTACGAGGTGTGGTGTGTGACGCGCGGGAATGGTTGGCGGTTGGGCAGCGTTGTTGCCGTGGTGGGCCTTCCGCTGATGATTCTGAACGATCTGTTGCCGACCATCATGCTTTTTAACCAGGTCGAATCGGGTCCAGTCGTCATCCTCTCCCTGATCTTCAACCTTGTGTCCAATGTGTTGACCATGATCGTGGTGCCGGTCACCTTTGGTGTGGTCTATCGTTGGTTGCGGGCGTTTGGCCCCAAGGAGGAGCCGGAATCCATGGAGGAGGCGTCCGCTCCGAGCTGACTGCCGCCCCGGATTCCCGCTGGGAGGTGAAGGGCGGGATGACCGGTCGAGAGCGATTCAACAAGAAACGGCCCGTTTCCGAATGTCGGAGACGGGCCGTTTTCGTTTTCGCGCGGTCGTGGGTTCGAGGCGCGCCTGGGCTCAGCGGGCACGGAGCGTGGCGGGACGCATGCCATCCGGGCGGAAGGTGTCGATCAACTGCTTGTGAACCTTCTCGACGATGGCCAACACGCGCCGCAGTTCGGACTCGGCCAGACGGTGCAGGGCGGTCAGTTGTTCGAGCAACGACAATTCCGTGTCGCTCAAACGGCTCAGGATGCGCTTGAACTCGCTCTCGCTCAGGCCGAGCTGTTCGATTTTGTGCAGGGTTTCGTTGATGCGTTGTTTCATGGTGACGCTCCAAGGCGAAAAAGGTGTGTTTCACAAGGGTGGTTGATCCACCGGTTGAACAGTACCAATAGCAAGGAGTGGGCCAAGAAGAGAGGGTGGTGAGTTTGTGATGGGCGGTTCGGATCAGTTTCAGGAAAAAATTACCACTTATCGACCTTATCGGCGTACATCCGGCCCGAGTTGAGTTGAAATTCGGCGCCCGGATTTTTTTCTTTCCAGACCATGCCTCCGACTCGCAGCGCCATTTTTTTCCGAAGCGGGGGCGAGAGGGCGGCGTCGGATCGGGCGGAAGGGGTGGATTAATTTATTGGAAATCAACCATTAATTTCAAAAATTCTTATGGCAAAAACCACCCCTTATCGGATTTATCGGTTTTTTCGTATTACTACTTTAGCAAAAAGAAATACTGTATAATATACTGATAAAATCAACCAACTTCGAAGAAATCAACTTTGTCAAGTTGATTTCTTCGAATAAAAAATTCGAAATAAGCAATTTTTCTGTTAAGATTGACTTAAAGCAGGTCGATAAGCAGGGCAAGACGAACCGGAACCGGCTTGACAGGCTCCGAACAAATCAACTTACCTTGCGCGTGTTCTGTGAGAAGAAGAGGACGCATCATCATCCATTTGTCAGGAGTACTGAATCATGGCGATTTCCATCAATACCAATATGGCTTCGATTATGGCGTACAAGGGGCTGCAATCCACCTCTAATGCGCTTGGAAAAAGCATGCAACGTTTGGCCAGTGGCCTCAAAATCAATACGGCGCGGGATGATTCCGCCGGATTGGCCATCGCCACCCGCATGCAGGCCCAGATCCGCGGCCTCAACGCGGTGCAGCAAAACGCCAACGATGGCGTCTCCCTGAGCGACGTGGCCTACGCGGCCCTGTCGGAGACCGACAACGCCTTGCAGAGCATCCGCGAGATCGCCGTGGAGGCGCGCAACGCCACCCTCTCCAACTCGGACCGCACCGCCCTGCAACTGACCGTTTCCGAGCTGGTCTCCGAGGTGCAGCGCATCGCCACCGGAACCGCCTTCAACAAAATCAACCTGTTGACAGGTTCGTTCGCAAACAAGTCGTTCCAGGTGGGCGCCAATGCCGGGGATGCGGTGAAGTTCACTATCAACACCGCCAGTCTGGAGGGTTTGGGCATGGGTGCTGCCGGGGTCAACGCGGATGTCACCACCGCCGCCTTGGCCAGTACGACCATCACGACGATCGATACGGCCATCAGTAGCGTCAGCGCCATCCGCGCCCAGTTGAGCGGCATGCAGAGCCGCTTCGAGTCGGTGCTCTCCATCGCCGCCTCCACCGCCAATGCCTACACCGCGTCGCGTTCTTCGATCATGGATGCGGATGTGGCCCTGGAGTCGGCCAACATGACCAAATTCTCGATTCTGCAACAGGCGGGTGTTTCGGTGCTGGCGCAGGCCAATCAGCAGCCGAGCATGTTGTTGAAGCTGCTTGAGTGAGCAGGGTTCGGACGCTGGCGCATGTCGCCGGCGTCCGAAAGCTTTAAAAGGGATATCTGGGATCAGGGGGAGAGTTGGTTGAACAGGTCGGCCAGCTTCTGGGCCTGGAGGCGTCGGGAGTAGCCGGCGACCACGGTGGGATCCGGCAGTTGTGGGGTTCCGGCGCGGAGTCGCCGCAGAAACGGGACGAAGGCGGCCTGGATGGCGGTTTCGTCGTTCAATGCGGTGATCGACTCCAAACCCGCCTCGCGCAGGATGCGCGCCGAATCCCCGTGGGGGCCGGTGAGCGCCAGGATCGGACGCCGGGCGCGCAGGTATTCGAAGAGCTTGGCCGGGATGAGGTGATCGAACCCCTCGCCCTGAAACAGCAGCAGGCCATCGACCTGAAACATCTCCTGGATCGCCTGGAGATAGGGGAGGGCCGGGGCGGTGAAGACCAGATCCCCAAGGCCCCGCTTGCGGATCATGGCTTGAATGATCTCGTCGTGGGCGGTGGCGCGCAGGATGATTTGGAGTCCGATGCGATCCGGACCGTTCTCGTCGGGTGAGCCGATCACGCCGACGCGGCGCAGTTCCGCCAACACGTTGAGAAACGCGCCTGGATTGCGCTCATCGCCGCCGGTGTAGAGCGTGCCCCCATGCACCAGGGTCAACGGGTCCGGATTGGGCAGGAGTGGCTTGGACAGCGCGTCCCAACGCCTGAAAATCCGTTCATCATAGCCGTTGAGGATGATCGCCCATTTCTCCTTGGGGATCTCCGGGTAGCGGGTGCTCAGGAAACGGTGCAGTCCGGGGGTGGTGACCGCGATGCGGGTGCAGCGCTGGATGGTCTTGCGTTCCAGGTTGGCGAAGGTTTTCTTGAGCGCGGGATCGGTGGGGTGTTGCCCGGTGACCAGGGGATCACGCAGATCGGCCACCCAGGGGATGCCGGTGAGCCGGTGCAGGGTGCGGGCGATCAGAAGCGTGGTGGCGATCGGATAGGTGCTCCAGATCACCTGGGGGCGGTGATTGAGGATCAGGCGCAACCCCTGGAGCACGGCGCCGGGATACCAACTCGACCAGCGGTCCGGCCAGGCTGTCAGACGGGCATAGCGACCGCGGATGGCCAGATGGCGTCCTGCGTCCAGGGCCAAAACCCGTTGCACCCGGATATCCGGGGGGATCTCCTCCTCCTGGGCCGGATCGATCCGTTCGTGGGCCTGGGCCTGGGTGGTCAACACGATCGGCTCCCAGCCGAACTCCGGCAGATCCCGCGAAAAGCTCAACGCCCGATGGGTGCCGCTCGCCAGGGCGGGTGGATAGTGAAAGGCGATCATCAAGACCCGTTTCACCAGGGAGCCTCCTTCAGGCTTTTCACGGTCGGAGCGTGCATGGTTTCTCCCCTTGTCAGCAAAGTTCGGCACGGTTGTCTTATCCCTTGGTTGTCCAGACCTCTTTTCGGTTTGTCGTTGCCTGACAAGATTACCGGAATTCACATCGGTTTTCCATGATCCTTTAACGAAATGTTGCCGGGGATCCTCCTGGTCGGATGGATGGCGCCATTGACCATGCCCGACCCTTTGACGATAATGATTTTTTTGTCCCGGGTGCGTCGTCGATGGGTCGGATCGGGTTGAGGGGGAGGGTCGTCGCAGGTGGGGAATCCAGTCGTATCGTACCCCGCCCCCCGAGGGGGGATGGATCCACGCCACGCCACGGAGGATCCACACTCCGATCGGCTGGCCCTGGCCTCGACGCAACTGGGTGGCTCCCTGGCCAGGGTGGTTCAGGCCATTCATCAGGGGAATGACCCCTGGGCTGGAACCTGGGCGCGCAATTTATCCAAGGTTTCGATTGTTCTTTTCGTTTAGCGAACCGGCATGGACGCGGGACTCCTCTCTCTGTTTCTGGCCGCGCTGCTGGCGGCCACCATCCTGCCCTTCTCCTCCGAGGCGCTTCTGGCCGGCATGCTCCTGCAAGGCTCCTTTGCACCCTGGCATCTCTGGGTGGCGGCCACCCTCGGCAACGTCCTCGGCGCGTTGATCAACTGGTATCTGGCCCGGTTTTGTCTTGCATTCCAGGATCGAAGCTGGTTCCCGGTGGATGCCGATACCCTGCGCAAGGGGGGGGAGCGGTTTCGTGGCTGGGGGGAGTGGAGCCTGCTCTTCTCCTGGGTGCCGGTGATCGGCGATCCGCTCACCTTCGCCGCCGGGGTGCTTCAGGTGCCGATCTGGCGCTTTCTCTTCTGGGTCGCCCTTGGCAAGGGGGGACGCTATTATCTGGTGTTGATGATGTTATAACGGTTTGCCGTGTGAACCGGATGCGTTAGAATGACGCTCTTGGAAGGGGAGTGGGCTGTACAGGGAGGAGTCGGGTGAGCATCAATCTGGAGGATCTCATCGATCCGCGACAACTGCAGAGCATGGCGGAAGCCTTGTATCGGATCTCCGGCATCCCCATTGGCATCATTGGCGTCGATGGTCGGGTGCTCGTGGCCACCGGCTGGCAGGAGATCTGCGCCAACTACCATCGCGTCCATGTCGAGACTCTGACCTGTTGTCACGCCTCCGACCGCTTCATCGTGGAGAATATCCCCTTCCTCCCGCCGGACGGCTACATCGAATACAAATGCCTGAACGGCCTGTGGGATTTGGCCATCCCCATCCTGGTGGACGGAGAGCATCTGGCCACCTGCTTTCTCGGTCAGTTCTTCTACGAACACGAATCCATCGATCGTTCTTTCTTCCGGGAGCAGGCCGTGAAGCACGGCTTCGATCCGGATGCCTATCTGGCCGCGCTCGACAAGGTGCCGGTCTTCTCGAAGGAGAAGGTCCAGGGCATCATCGCCTACAACCGGCAACTGGTATCGATGATCTCCGAGTTGGGCTTGAGCAATCTGCGCCAACGGGAGAGGGCCACGCATCTGGAGACGATGCACGCCCAACTTCTCAGTGAAATCGGTCAACGCATCGCCGCCGAGGAGGCGCGTGACCGTTTTTTTCAGCTCTCTCCAGATCTCTTCGCCATTCTGGGTCAGGAAGGTCGCCTGTTGAGCTTCAATGCCGCCCTGTGCGAGGCGTTGGGGTTCTCGAAGGAGGCGTTGGCCGAGATGCCCCTGGATGCCTGCATGCATCCCGAGGATCGCGGGGCGGCACTCGAGGAGATCCAGCGGGTCTTTTCGGGTGGGGAGCCCGGCGTGTTCACCCTGCGCCTGATCGATCGGCTCGGCCATGTGCTCTGGACCGAATGGACCGGGGTTGTCGATGGTCATGCGTTGCATGTGGCCGGTCGCGACGTCACCGAACAACACCGGCAACAGGAGTCCATGGCCCGCGAGATCGAGGCGCGCAAGCGGGCCGAGGCGGAACTGCTGGCCGCCCAGGATGAGTTGCGGCTCCAGATCGCCTGCATCAACCGCATCCAGGGGCTGTTCATCGGGGAGTCCGACCCGGACGAGCTGTTCGAGACCCTGCTTTCCGAAATCCTCAAGCTCACCGAGAGCGCTTACGGTTTCATCGTCGAGGTGCGTCGGCAACCGCGGGGGGAGGTGAATCTCACCTGCCTCTCCGTGTTGACGCGGGACCAAACGGGCAATCTGCATCCGAATGGGGCGGAGGCCCCCTCCTCCTCCTGGTGTGTCGTGGGGGAGTGCTGCCTGTTCGCGCGTCTGATCGCCACCGGCCAGCCGTTGTTCGTCAACGAGGTGGACGCGAGTCTGGAGCAGTGCGGCCTGCCGTTGGGACATCCCCCGATTCGCGCCATTCTCGGCATGCCGATCAAGCGTGGGGAGGAGATCCTGGCGGTTCTGGGGCTGGCCAACCGACCCTCGGGATACGATTCCGGCATGATCGACTACCTGGAACCGGTGGTCGCGGCCAGCGCGCGGATTCTCGAGGGGTACGGCAACCGTCAACGCCGCCTGGCGACCGAAACCTTGCTGCGCAAGAGCGAAGAGTTGTTGCGCGCCACCTTCGAATCAACCCGGAGCGGCATGCTGGTGGTCGATCGCCAAGGTCACATTATGCGCGTCAACGCCCGTTTCCGGGAGATGTGGCGCATTCCGGACGATCTGCTCTTGGATGGTCGCGATGCGGTGCTGCTGCAATTCGTCATCCGTCAACTCAAGGAACCGGAACGGTTCCTGGCCCGTGTGCACACGATTTACGAGACGGATGAAATCGATGTCGATCTGTTGAATTTCAACGATGGACGGGTCTTCGAACGCTATTCCGAGCCGCTCTTCGGCGAGGGGGAAACCCGCGGCAGGGTCTGGATCTTCACCGATATCACCGAACGGGTGCGCGCCGAGGCCGCCGTGGTGGAGAACGAACGGCGCCTGCGCGAGATCGCCTCGACCCTGGCCGAAGGGTTGTATACGGTCGGACGCGACTGGCGCATCAACTTCATCAATCCGACCGCCTTGAGGATTCTCGGTTGGCGTGAGGAGGCGGTGCTGGGCCACTCCTCCCATCTGCTGTTCCAACATTCCCATCCGGACGGCACGATGTATCTGCCCTCGGACTGTTACATGTGCGAGGTGATGAAGGGGCGTGTGGTCAACACCGATGCCGAGTGGCTGTGGCGCAAGGATGGGAGCTGTTTCCCGGTGGCCTTGATCGCTTCGCCCATCGAGCGGGATGGGGTGGTGCTGGGCGCGGTGGTGGCGTTTCGCGACATCACCGAGCGCAAACAGGCCGAGGAGGAGTTGCGGCTCGCCAAGGAGCAGGCCGAACAGGCGGCACGGGTGAAGGGGGATTTCCTGGCGGCGATGAGCCATGAGATCCGCACGCCGATGAACGTGGTGCTGGGCATGTCGGAGCTGCTTCTGGAAACATCGCTCGATGTCAATCAGCGTCGCTACGCCGAAACCATGTACCATTCGGGCAAGGCGCTCCTCGGGGTGCTCAACGACGTACTGGACTTCTCGCGCATCGAGGCGGGACGGTTTTCGTTGCTCGATCAGCCGTTTTCGCCGGTGCGGGTGGTCGAGGAGACCGCCCGTTTGATGCGTATCGCCGCCCGCGAGAAGGGGTTGGTGCTGGGCGAGACCATTGGCGTCGATTTGCCCGAACTGGTGCTCGGCGACGATGGCCGGGTGCGGCAGGTGTTGCTCAACCTGTTGAGCAATGCCATCAAGTTCACCCACCAGGGGCGGGTGGATGTGGGTCTCTCCTGGTTTGACGAACGGCAGGAGGCGTTGCTCTTTCATGTCGCCGACACCGGCATCGGCATCACGGAGGCGCAGGCGCGGAATGTGTTCGAGCAGTTCACCCAGGCGGACGCCGGGATCACCCGTCGTTATGGTGGTACCGGCCTGGGATTGGCCATCAGTCGGCGTCTGGTGGAGTTGATGGAGGGGCGGATCTGGATGGAGAGCCGCCTGGGCGTAGGGAGTCTGTTCCGGTTCGTGCTGCCGGTTCGCCGGGTCAGCCGGGTCGATGTGAACACGCTCCAAGGCCATTCCGCCGACGGTGACACCGATGAACGTCCGCTGCGGATCCTGTTGGCCGAGGATGTGGAGGAGAATCGGGAGCTGTTGGCCGCCTACCTGGCCAAGACCCCCTATCGACTGACCATGGTGGCCGATGGGGTGGAGGCGGTGCAACAGGTGCGAACCGAGCTGTTCGACGTCGTGGTCATGGATGTGCAGATGCCGGGCATGGACGGATACACGGCCACCCGTCTGATTCGTGCCTGGGAGATCGAACAGGCCCGCGCGCCGCTGCCGATCATCGCCCTCTCCGCCCACGCCATGGAAGGGGAGATGGAGCGCAGTCGCGAGGCCGGCTGCACGCTGTATCTCTCCAAACCGATCCGCAAGAAGGTGCTGCTCGATGCCCTGCGCTGGATCGGCTCCCCGGAAGGGAGGCGTCCATGAGCCGACCTCCGCATCCCGCCCAGCTTCCGGAGATCCTGTATGGTCGGGTCATGGGTTGGGTGATCCTCGTCATCTCGGTGATCATCACCGTTCTTGCCTGGCATACCGCCGACGTCTATCAGGAGAAACGGGCCCAGGAGCGGTTCGACTTTCGGGTCGAGGAGGCCAAGTGGTCGATCTTGAAGCGCATGCGCGAGTATGAGCAGGTGTTGCGCGGAGGGGTTGGGTTGTTCAACGCCTCCGACGAGGTGACCCGAAAGGATTGGCACCGTTATGTGACCACCCTCAAGCTCGACACCTACTGGCCCGGCATTCAAGGGATCGGCTTTTCGTATCAGTTCGCGTCGGAGAACAAACAGGCGCTGATCGATGCCATCCGCGCCCAGGGTTTCGAGCAGTTCGACGTGCATCCTCGGGGGGAGCGGGAACAGTACGGTTCGATCATCTTTCTGGAGCCGTTCGTGGGACGCAATCTGCGCGCCTTCGGATACGACATGTGGTCCGAACCGGTGCGGCGCGCGGCCATGCAGCAGGCCCGCGATACCGGCGAGGCGGCCCTTTCCGGCAAGGTGACCCTGGTGCAGGAGACCGATCGGGATGTGCAGGCGGGCGTGCTGCTGTATCTGCCGGTCTATCGGGAGGGGATGGAGACCGGGAGCGTGGAGGAGCGGCATCGCGCCTTGCTGGGATTCGTCTACAGTCCGTTTCGGATGCGCGATCTGATGGAGGGAATTCTGGGTCTTGGCGTGCCGGATCTGGACTTCGATCTGTACGATGGGGGGGTGGTGGCGCCCGAGCAACAATTGCACACCACCCATCCGGATCGTGTGGTCAAGCCCGATTCCCGTTATGTGCGGGAGAGCCGTTTGGAGTTGCCGGGCGGACGCATCTGGCTGGCGCGGTTCACCTCCCGTCCCGAGTTCGAGGTTGAGCTGGAGAGCCGGCAACCGTTGATCATCGCGCTTCTCGGCATGCTGGTGGATCTGTTGTTGTTCGTCAACGTGCTTGCGCTCTCCGGTCAGAAGGAGCGGGTGCAGCGCAAGGCCGGGGAGATCGCCAGTGCCCTGAACCAGGCCGAGCGGCGCTATCGGCAGATGGTGGAGAATGTCAAGGATATCATCTTCCAGACCGATGCCGAGGGACGTTGGAGTTTCCTGAACGCCGCCTGGGTGGAGGTGAGCGGTTTTTCGGTCCAGGAGTCGTTGGGCCAGTCATTCCTCCAGTATGTCCATCCGGATGACAAGGCGCGCGCCCATGATCAGTTCGCCAAGATGATGCGCGGCGAACTGCACTATCTACAGGATGAGTACCGGGGTGTGCACCGCCAGGGAGAGATGGTGTGGGTGGATGTCTATCTCTCCGTGTTGACCGACGAACGGGGTGTGCCGATCGGCAGTTCCGGGGTGTTGCGCGACGTGACCATGCGCAAGCAGGTCGAGATGGTGATGCTGCGTGCCAGGGACGCGGCAGAATCGGCCAATCGCGCCAAGTCGGAGTTTTTGGCCAACATGTCCCATGAGTTGCGCTCGCCGTTGAACAGCCTGCTGATTCTCTCGAAACTGCTCTCCAGGGATGGCAACCTGACCCCCGAGCAGTTGGAGTCGGTGCGGGTGATTCATGAGAGCGGTCGGGATCTTCTGAATATGATCAACGACATTCTCGATCTCTCCAAGATCGAGGCCGGACGCATGGAGTTGGTGCCCGAGGAGATTTATCTGGACCGTTTCGCTCGAGAACTGCTGGATCCGTTTCGTGCTTTTGCCACGAGCAAGGGTTTGGGGTTGACGCATGAGCTGATCGGGGATCTGCCGGAGATCTTTGTCGCCGATGGGGGCAAACTCAAGCAGATTCTGAGCAATTTTCTCTCCAATGCCTTGAAGTTCACCGAATCCGGTGGGGTGCTGCTGCGGATTCGTCGGGTGGCGGGGTCCGCGAACGGGGAGAAAGGGGTGGTGTTGCTGTTCCAGGTCGAAGACAGCGGCATCGGGATTCCCGGAGACAAACTGGAGATGATCTTCGAGAGTTTCCGGCAGGTCGATGGGGCGATGAGTCGCAAGTACGGCGGCACCGGGTTGGGGCTGTCGATCGCGCGCAAGCTTGCCGAATTGTTGGACGCTCGGATCGAGGTGCACAGTCGCGAGGGACAGGGCAGTCTCTTCACCCTTGTCCTGAAGGAGATGGAACGCTCGGTGCTGGCGCTAAACCCGGATTCCTGGGAGGAGTCGGCGGGGTTGCTGTCGCCATCGGGTGTCGGGGTGGAGGTGGATGAGGCGTTGATCCCGGAGCCCGAGGATCTCTCCCAACCCGAGCCCTTGCGCATTCACGGCCATCCCGTGACGGTGTTGGTGGTGGATGACGACATGCGCATGGCCTTTTCCATTGCCAGCGGTTTGCAGAAGCGGGTGGAGCATGTCCTGTTGGCGGCCAACGGGGTGCGTGCCCTGCGGGAGTTGGAGAAACATCCCGAGGTGCATGCCATGGTTCTGGACATTCGCATGCCGGAGATGGACGGTCTGGAGACCATGCGGTTGTTGCGGGCGGATCCGAGGCAGGCGCATCTGGCGATTCTCGTGTTGACCGCCCAGGCCACGCTCGAGGATGAGGCGCGGTGTCTGGAGGCGGGCGCCGATGCGTATCTGGCCAAGCCGGCCTCGATGGAGGCGATCTGGCGCAAGCTCGAGGCGTGCCTCAAGAATCGCGCGGAAGATCGATCAGGCGTCCCGTGCCGGGACTAGCCCCGCATCCGATTGGCCGCCTGGGCGTAGAGTTGATCCAACTGAACAAAAAGATCGCGACGCAGCGCATCGAAGCGCTCCATCTCCTCGACGGCGGTCTCCAACTCCTGACGATCCGCTGCCGCGACCACCGCGCGGGCGGTCTCGTGGACCGCATTGTGTACCGTGCCCAACTCCTGGAACACCTCCAGATCGCCGAAACGGGTCGTCCCCTCCCCATCGTACCACTTGCCAAAGTCGCATTCGTGACCGCTGGCCACCTCCTGGGGGCGTAGCCGCGCCCGTCCGCGTACCACATGTTCCAGGCGTCCCAGCCATTTCATGTGCGCCTGCTTGACCGCCCGCGCATCAAAGGGCGGTTCCCCCACATCCTTGCCCTGCAAGGCCACACTCAACGCCTCGCTGGTCTCCTGGCTCACCACGGTCAACTTGCCCGCATGACGGATCGATCCATCCAGGAAATTGAGCAGTTGAATCGAGCGCATCATCATCTTCTGCACCTCGACCGAGGACGAGTAGATCTCCACCGATGAGAACTGCATCGCCTGGGCGCTCTCCTGGGCCAGATTCGCCGACTCCGAGGCGCGGGCGGCGTTCGTGGCCACATTGCCGGCGGAACGGGCGATCTCCGTGGTGCCCAGGGCCGCCTCCTCGGCGGCGCGCGCCACCTCGTTGGCGGCCTGCAACAACTCCGAGGCGTTGCGCGTCACCTCGTCGGTCGATTGGGTGACCCGATCCATGGATTCGGTGATCTTCGTGACCGAACGGGTTTGATGATCCACGGAGCGGGCGATCTCCAGGTTCATGTCGGCGATGGTCTGAATCACATCGACAATCCGGTCCGCCCCGTCGGCAACGGTCTTGGAACGGGTTTGCATCTGATCGATGCGCTCCCCGATCGTCAACGTCGCGTCCGAGGTCTGCTTGGCCAACGCCTTGACCTCGTTGGCCACCACCGCGAATCCCTTGCCGGCCTCCCCGGCGCTGGCCGCCTCGATGGAGGCGTTCAAGGCCAGCATGTTGGTCTGCTCGGCAATCGCGTTGATCTCTCCGACGACATTGCGAATATCCTGGGCAGCGTTGGTCAACTCCTGAATGGAGATCACCATCCCCTGCGCCTGATCGTTGGCCTCCTTGGAACGCTCCTCAGCCGTGCGACAACGGTCGCGGATGCCGGCCTGCTCCCCGGTCACGCTGGTCAGGGCGCCGGAAACCGACTGGATGGCGAGATTGACGCTGGCCAGATTGTCGTTCACCTGGGCCAGATTGGCACTCATCTGCTCGGCGGCGGCGGCCATGGTCTGAACGTTCACGCTCGCCTGCTCCGAGGCCGCCGCGATCGAGGAGACATCCCCGGAGAGGGTTCCGGCGGCCTGGGTCACCGCTTCGACATGCTCCTTGGTGGTGGTGATCTTGTCGTTGAGTTTCTGGCTCTCCTCATCCAGATGGTCGTTCTTCTCCACCACCTTTTCCGCCAGACTGAAGGTAAGCCGGGAATCTTCGGTCAGGGTATCCTTGAGGAGCATCTGCTCGTCGGCCACGGCGCGAATGGTGGCCGATTGCAGTTGGATGGTGCGGACCATCTGGGTCAGGCCATCGGCCATCTGGTTGATGCCGACGCCGATGGTGAAGATTTCGTCGTGCTTGGGGGGGATGTCGATCCGTTTGGTCAGGTTGCCGAGGGCCATTTCGCCCACCACGCGCTGGATGCGATTGATCGGTTGGATCACGCTACGGGAGATGATCCAGGCCAAAAATCCCATGACCACCAGAAAAGCCCCGATCGCGCCAAAGAAACGCATGGACTTGAGCCGGAATTCGCTCTCCACGTCATCCACGTACAGACCGGTGCCGATGATCCACTGCCAGGGCTCGAACCCCTTCACATAGGAGACTTTCGGTTGCGGCTCGTCCATGTTCGGTTTGGGCCAGCGGTAATCCACGAACCCCGCGCCCGACTCGCGCACGGTCTTGACGAACTCATTGAACAGAAATTTTCCGGTGGGATCCTTGAAGTTGGTCAGATCCGTGCCATCGAGCTTGGGCTTGTAGGGGTGCATCACCATGTTGGGATGCATGTCGTTGATCCAGAAGTACTCGACCTCGCGATAACGCATGGATTTGATGGTGGCCTTGGCCTGCTGCTGGGCCGCCTCGCGGGTGAGATCCCCCTTGGCCTCGAGTGCCTGGTAGTGTTGCAGCACGCTGAAGGCGCTCTCCACCAGCACGTTGGCGAGCATCTTTTTGTGTTCCATCAGTTCGCGGCGTTCGATGCCGAGTTGGATCATTCCGCCGGCCACGATCCCGATGAAGATGATGATCAGCATGAGCCACAGACGTGTATTGACACGCATTTGCTGCAAGAACCGAAAGATATTCTCCATGTGCGACACTTTCCAGGATAAAGATGGTGTAATCGAGACGGAATCCGTCCGTGTTTTTCCAGACTTTTATCGGTATGGCGCAAACCTGGGTATTCTATGGGATGGTCAAGTGGACCGCAATGAAGAATTTATGAGGGTTTGTTTGCAGAATATACATTATAAATGAAATTTTTGGTCAATAAGTTTGGTGTGGATTGAAGGCAGATAGACGATAAACCGGTGCGATTCTCGATACGGATGCACGATTCCCGGTTCGGCGACAACAGGGCGCGAACGGACGGGATCAAACGAACGGGATGATCAACCCCTCTGCCCAGTCCGGGAAGTGGGGAGGCTGGTGTCATCCAGGCAGTCGATAGATGGTGGGCGCGGCCTGGACCACCGGAACCTTGAGGTTGTTCAAGGTTTCGGAGTGGCCGACGAACAGATAGCCGCCCGGTGACAGATAGCGGCAGAACTTGTTGATGAGCCGCTCCTGGGTGGGACGGTCGAAGTAGATGATGACGTTGCGGCAGAAGACCACATCCATCTTTTCGCGCAGGCCGAAATCCGCATCCATGAAGTTCAAACGCCGGAAGTTGACCATGGCGCGGATCTCCGGGGCGATGCGCACCAGTTTTTTGGTGGGATCCTTGCTTTTGAGGAGATATTTGCGTTTCAGGGTCAAAGGGACCGGCCCCACCTTGTCCATGTCGTAAACGGCGTCCGAGGCGCTGCGCAGCACCCGGCTGGAGATGTCGGTGGCCAGGATGCGGGCCTTGAAGTTGATGCCCGGATAGTGCTGGGCGAACTCCTTGAGCACCATGGCCAGGGTATAGGGCTCCTCGCCGGTGGAGCAGCCGGCGCTCCAGATCATCAGTTCGCGGCGCACGCCGGCCCCCGAGGTTTTGATCAGTTCCGGCAGGACATTCTGGGCCAGATATTCGAAATGACCCGGCTCGCGGAAGAAGTCGGTCTTGTTGGTGGTCACGATGTCGATGAACTGGATCAACTCCTCGCCGGAGTGTTCCGGGTCGAGCACCCAGTCGATGTACTCCTTGAAGGAGTGCAGACCCACCTGACGGAGCCGTTTCTGGATCCGGGCGGTGAGCATGGTTTTTTTGCTGGGCGGCATCATGATGCCGCATTGTGTGTAGATGAAATCGCTCAGACGTTGGAAGTCCTTGTCCGAGATCCCGCCGTGCGGGTCGTGATCAGCACCAAAGGCATTCATGTGACTCGTAATCCCGTATTAAATCCTCGACACTCGATCCTTGACGTCACATTCCGCACAGGCGCAACACTTCGGCGGCGATCTTGTCGAGGGGCTTGATCAGATCCACGCCACCGTGCTTGATCGCCTCCTTGGGCATGCCGAAGACCACGCAGGACTGTTCGTCCTGGGCCACGGTGGAGGCCCCGGCGGTCTTCATCTCCAGCATGCCCTTGGCGCCGTCGTCGCCCATGCCGGTCATGATCACGCCGACGCAGTTCTTGCCGCCGTAGCGGGAGGCGGAACGGAACAGCACATCCACCGATGGCCGATGCCGGCTGACCAGGGGGCCGTCGCGCACCTCCACATAATAGCGCGCGCCGCTGCGTTTGAGCATGGTGTGTTTGTTGCCCGGCGCGATCAGGGCCCGACCGCGCACCACGGAGTCGTTGTCCGCGGCCTCCTTGACGGTGATCTCGCACAGGGTGTTGAGTCGGTCCGCGAAGGCGCGGGTGAAGTTTTCCGGCATGTGTTGCACGATGACGATGCCGGGGGCGTTGGCCGGCATGGCTTCCAGAAAGATCCGCAACGCCTCGGTGCCGCCGGTGGAGGCCCCGACGATGATGATCTTTTCGGTGGTCTGACTCATGGCCCGGGAACCCGGATCCACGGGGGGCAGCATGGCATCGGCGGTGAGTTTGGGTTGAATCTTGTTGGGGATCGAACCGGCGCTGGCGCGCGGGGAGAGGAGGCGGTTCTTGACGTTGGTGGAGGCGGCGGCCTTGACCGCGTCACAGATGCGGATGCGCGACTCCTCCAGAAACTCCTTGGTGCCCATGCGCGGCTTGGTGATGATCTCCACCGCGCCGTACTCCAGGGCGCGCAGAGCGGTTTCCGTCCCCTCGCCGGTCAATGAGGAGCACATCACCACTGGAATCGGATGCTGGGTCATGATTTTTTTCAGGAAGGTGATGCCGTCCATGCGCGGCATCTCGACATCCAGCGTGATGACATCCGGAACCAGGGTCTTGAGTTTTTCGGCGGCCACGAATGGATCCTGGGCCTGTCCGACGACCTGGATCTCCGGGTCGGATTCGAGTACGGCGGTCAGGGTTTGACGCACGACCGCGGAATCATCCACGACGAGAACGGTGACGGGTTTCTTGGCGGCACACATGGCAGGGCCTCCGATGGATTCATGGGGATTCGCGCTCCCCCCATACCCTTTCCCGGCAAAACACCTGGCGTGTTGTCTCCCGCCAGGATGATCTCATGGGTAAGCAGGGGTAAACCGGGTCATTATGTTCGATGGGAAGGGAAACGTCAATACAATGGGAGCGAAGGCCAACCAAGGATGGATGAAATCGTCACGTCGGCCATGAATCTCCTGGCCATGGAGGGTCCGAAGTGGGCTCCATGGCCAGGAATAAAGGGGGGGGTTGGCTTGAAGGCCTGCCGAGCGGGGGGGCAAGGGGTCAGATGACCCCTTTTTCCTTGAAATAGCGCACATAGCGCATATCCGTGCCCAGGATGTGGTGGATAAGCCACGATTTGGCCATGGTCAAAAGATCCATCGGCGCGGCGAAGTCCCCCTCCTGGAATTTTTTCATCAAGTCGCTCACCTCGTTCAAGAGCTTGACGTGCTTCTCCTTGTGGGCCGGGGTCTCGGGATA
>JADGAY010000175.1 GCA_015231775.1 Magnetococcales bacterium
GCGCGCTCTACAAAAAAGCGTTTTTTCGCGCCTTTTGCGAAAAAACGCTGCGCGCTGCCTTGGTCCCTGGTGACGTTTTGCTCCTTTGCAAAACGTCACCAGGGACCATCGCCAGAACTGGCCGCCGGAGGCGGCTGATAGCCAACGTGCAATTCGCCCTGCCTCGTTGCCCAAAAGCGGCAACGAGGCAGGGCACATGAGACCGCGCGCTTGCTCGATTTTTCGCAAATTTGCATGATGGGGGAAGCCCCCCTCACCCCCGACCGTGGTCCTCCCTTCGGGAGTTCCACGGTCAAAGACGCGAAAAATCGCTTATCGTGAAAAGCGCGCGAAAGGAAAAAGTCATAAAGAACAAAAAACAAAACCTCAGGGCTTCGCCCCGAACCCCACCAGGGGCCACTGGCCCCTGGACCCGCCAGTCAAACCATGCGCCCGAAAACCGACAACAACCTCCTCTTCCTACCCCTGCACCGGGATCTCCCGGCTCACCCGCGTCACCCGATTCCCGGCACCCACATACACCAGAGTCGGCGCGAATCGCTCCGCCTCCTCCGGGGTCATGGAGGCAAAGGCGGCAATGATCAGGATGTCTCCGTTGTTGGCCTTGTGGGCCGCGGAACCGTTCACCGAAATCGTCCCACTGCCTCGGGCGGCGCGAATCGCATAGGTGGTCAACCGCTCACCGTTGGTGACGTTCCACAAATGGATCTGCTCGAACTCCCGCAACCCGGCGCTCTCCATCAGATCCTCGTCAATGGCGCACGAGCCCTCGTAATCCACCTGCGTCTCCGTGACCGTGGCCCGGTGCAGCTTGCACTTGAGAAGCGTGATCTCCATCCCCCTACCCTCATCTGGTTCCGAATGGTCCCCTACGCGCCATCCTCGCGTGACAACACCATGTTGTCGATCAAGCGGGCACTGCCCAGCCGCACGGCCAGCAACATCACCGGATCCTCACGATCCGTGACCGTCGCGACTTTGAGCAAGGTTCGTGCCGCTCGCACCGCCACATACTCCACACGCTCGATGCCCGCCGCATGCAGTACCTCCCTGGCGACCCCCTCCAACATCTCCGGACTCCCCTCACCCGCGCGTCGTGCTTCCCGCGCGGTCAAAAGCGCCCGATACAACGCCCCGGCGCGTTGCCGCTCCTCGGGGTTGAGATAACGATTGCGACTGGACATGGCCAAACCATCGGCCTCGCGCACCGTCGGCACGCCCACCACCTTGAGGGGCAGGGCCAGATCGGTCACCAGTCGCCCGATCAGAAGGAACTGCTGATAATCCTTCAGACCAAAGAAGGCCACATCCGGTTGCACCCGGTTCAACAAAATCGTCACCACCAGGGCCACGCCATCGAAATGGCCAGGCCGGACCGCGCCGCACAACTCGGCGGAGATCTCCGGGAGCTGGATCCGGGTCTGAAACCCCTCGGGATAGATCTCCCGGACCTCCGGCAGATAGAGCGCATCGCACCCGGCGGCGGTCAACATCGCCTGGTCGGCCTCCAGGGTGCGCGGATAGCGGGCGAAATCCTCGTTGGGTCCGAACTGGGTGGGGTTGACGAAGATCGAGGCCACCACATGGGCGCACTGCTGACGCGCGGCGTGGATCAGGGCGATATGTCCGGCGTGCAACGCCCCCATCGTCGGAACGAAGCCGATTCCACCCCCCGAGGCGCGACGCGCGCGACTCCAACGGGAGAGGGCCTGGGCATCGGTGAGGATCTCCATGGGCCTCCCTTGGTCTCTCAGGGATCGAAGCCGTGCTCGGGGCCCGGAAACGCTCCGGAACGCACCTCGTCGGCAAAATGGTTGACCGCGGAGACGATCGCCTGTCCACCCTCCAGATAGTGCTTGACGAAGCGGGGCCGCACCCCGTCGAACATGCCGAGCAGATCGTAGCCCACCAGCACCTGGCCATCGCAGGCCGGACCCGCGCCGATGCCGATGGTGGGAATGGTCAACCGTTCGGTGATCGCGGCGGCCAACGGAGAGGGCATCCCCTCGAGGATCACCGCGAAGGCCCCGGCCTCCTGCACCGCCAGGGCATCCTCCAGCACCTCAGCCGCCGCGACCTCGCCCCGTCCCTGCACCTTGAACCCACCGAAGGCGTGTACCGATTGCGGGGTGAGCCCCACATGCGCCATCACCGGAATGTGATGGTCGGCGAGGTAGCGAATGGTCTCGACCATGCGCCGTCCCCCCTCCAGCTTCACCGCCTGACAGCCGCTCTCCTTGAGGATGCGTACCGCGGCGTCCATGACCCGATCCCCCGTGCCATGACAGACGCCGAAGGGCATGTCGCACACC
Organism: Magnetococcales bacterium; assembly: GCA_015231775.1. Classification (GTDB taxonomy): domain Bacteria; phylum Pseudomonadota; class Magnetococcia; order Magnetococcales; family Magnetaquicoccaceae; genus Magnetaquiglobus. The sequence continues at coordinate 2,313 of JADGAY010000175.1, forward strand.
ACCAGGGCGCGACTCGATCCGCGCACCACCGCCGTGGCGTGGTGGATCATCTGATCCAGGGTCACCGGCAGGGTGGTGTCGTGGCCGAGGATCACCATGCCGAGAGAGTCGCCCACCAGCAGGATATCGACCCCGGCGGTCTCGAACAGACGTGCGAAGGTGTAGTCATACGCGGTCACGCAGACGATCCGGCGACCCGATCGTTTCATGCGATCGAGTTCCGGCACGGTCACGCGGGCGCTCATGGCCGCTTCCCGACTCGTGGAGAGGGGGCGCGAACGGGGCTCGCCAGAATTGTCGATTGGGGGAGATCGGTTTGTTTCATGAATGTCCGTCCCGGTCCCCGCGAGGGTGATCCAGGCGTCCCACTAAGGTTTGGGTTGACGGGTTTGCCCGCGAATGGGGCTTGGCCCGATGTTCAGGCATCCTCAAAGATCCGGTTATCAGGGTCGCGGCTCCATGACAGAAGATCGGAGTCCACGCCCATCCGTTCCAGGCGGATGATCCGGGCGGTATCATCGACCTCATCGAGCAATCTGTCAATGGTTTTGCCGCATGTCGGGTGGATCCACCCTGGCGCCAGATCCGCGAGGGGGGCCAGCACGAAGCGGCGTTGATGCAGGCGCGGGTGGGGCAAAATCAAGGATCTGGAGCGGATCACCCGACTGCCGAAGAACAGAAGATCCAGGTCCAGAGGGCGCGGCCCCCCGTGAATTTCGCCTCTCCGATCCCGTCCCGCCTCCCGTTCGAGGCGCTGCAACAGCCGCAAGAGGGCGCGTGGACCGGTCAGCCGGCAGGCCAGCGCGGCCACCCCATTCCAGAACCACGGCTGGTGACGGATCGGCCCCACCGGTTGGGTGCGATAGATCGGGGAGAGGGCCAGGAGGGTCACGCCGAAGCGTTGATCCAACCGGGCCAGGGCGCGACGCATGCGTGCCAGGGTATCCGGACGGTTGCCGCCCAGGCCGATCCAGGCCAGGCGCGTCACGGGAACGATCGAAAACGGGGACTCCTCCGGGTCGTGGGCGGTCATGCGGAACGGATCACGGGGTGTGGAGGCTCGGGGGTGAAATCAGATCCGTCCGACGTTGTCGGCCTGGAAATTCACCTTGATGTGCCAGGGCTCGAAGCGGACGCCGAGCAGGTTGTCGCGGGGATAGCGCAGCCGCAGGTAGCCGAGGTCGCGCAGCCGCTTGAAGACCGGCGTGGTAACGAACCGTTCGGTGAAGTTGAAGGCGCCGTAACCGGTCTGACCGACATCGAAGTCGCTCACCCCGTGGTAGGAGTAGCCCGGCGGGGCCAGGGAACGGGAGGCGCGGGAGAGGTTGCCATCGCTCTCCGACACCTTGGTGAGAAAGAGCTGGAACTGCTTGATCACGCTGCGCACTCCGGAGGTGAGCACCACCTGATCGCCCAACTCCTTGCGCAGGTGTTGATAGATCGCCTCGGGCTGGCCGCGGAAGAGATAATTGCCGGTGCCAGAGAGCTTCACCACCTCGTTCATCGGCACGCGATCGGTGAGATTGCGCAACGGCTTGTCGCCGTAGAAGCCGTAATCCGAGGCACTGGCGTAGAAGAGCTGTTCGAGGAAGTTAAGCTCTTCGACCGTGAAGGGTTCGATTTCGGTCTGGGTACGGGCCAGATAGACCGATTGATCGAAATCGATCACGTAGAAGTTGCCAAACCCGATCAGTTTCTGGATGCGATTGAAGCGCCGGAGCGCGGAGTTGAGCAGTTCGAGCTGCTCCTCCTTGAGGTAGACATCATCCGGGTGGTCTTCGTTGAAATAGCGGACCTTGTGGAGATAGGCTTCCAGGTCGTCGTCCCGGGAGTCGGGGGAGACGCGGATTTTGGGCAAGGAGGTGGTACGGCGTTCGGCGGACGCGGCCAGGGCTTCGGATCCGAACGGATTCGAGGCCATCACACCCGCGGTGCCCGCGGTGATCATTTTCAGAAAACCCCGTCTGTTCATGGTTTTCTTTGTCCGATGTCCCGTCAAGATGGAGCCTGGGGTACCAGTCGATCATCACCCTTGCGTGATGGTATCGACTTTATCATAACACGCATCCCGGCATGAAAGCCATGGGAGAATGTGATTCGATCGGCGACCCATCCGCTGCCTTCGTGACAAGCAATTTTTTTGCCAGTTTATGGGCGTTCACATCAAAACAGCAACAAACGCGCATTCTCACGGCTTCATGCGCGTATTTCGCTTTGACGCGCCTTGGCCATCTGGGGTAAAAGGGACAGTTGCACTGGCCCAGGGCCGTCCTTGATCCCTCCAACGCCACCATCGTTTCATGCCAGCGACGCCATCGCACCGCCAACCCATCGACGCACGACCCGCGCGACCCGCGTCCGGGGTCGGCTGGCCCGTGGTCGTGGCGTATCGTCTCCGCTGCATTCTGACGTTGGGGGTGTTGCTGCTCGGCCTGTCGCCGTGGCCCGCCTGGAGCGCGGATCCATCGAATCTCTCCGCCCATGAGGCCCTGGAGGCGATCACCCAGGATGCGGTCACGGGAAATCATATACCTGGGGTCGGCAAAAAAACAGAAAAATCGCCGCCTCAGCTCTCCATGCCCGAGATATGCGCCAAAATCGGCTCCAGACTCAGAAGCGTCGATCCCTTGACCTGCCAGAAATTCAATCTGCAACTCACGGGTGCGACATCGGTCAGCGGTCTGCCCATTCTCCTCAAGGAGTACCCACCCCACCCGAACCGTCCACCCCAGGCGCGCATTCTGCTTCTGGGCGGCATCCACGGGGATGAGTACTCGTCGATCAGCATTGTCTTCAAGTGGCTGGAGATCCTCGAGGCGCACCATTCCGGGCTTTTTCACTGGCGTGTCGCGCCGTTGGTGAATCCGGACGGTCTGCTGCGCGATCGTGCCCAGCGCACCAATGCCCGCGGCGTGGATCTGAACCGCAACTTTCCCACCACCGACTGGCATCGGGAGAGCCGTGAATACTGGGTCAACAAAACCCGCAGCGATCCGCGTCGTTTCCCCGGTCCCGCCCCCTTGAGCGAACCCGAATCCCGTTGGGTCGCCGAGGAGATCGAGCGGTTCCGGCCCAATGTCATCATCTCCGTGCATGCCCCGTTCGGTCTGCTGGATTTTGACGGCCCCCCCACCACCCCTCCCGAGCGTCTCGGCGCCCTTTACCTGACCCTGCTTGGCACCTATCCTGGTTCCCTGGGTCGTTATGCCGGCATTCAAAAGAAACTGCCGATCATCACCATCGAACTCCCCTTGTCGGGCGCGCTGCCCAACACCACGGAGATTGCCACCATGTGGTCTGACATGGTGCGCTGGATCCGCAGCAACGTGCGCGACCGGGGGCCCAAACGCACCTATTTGACGGAACGTCCAATACCATGAATCCACGTTTGAACCATCTGGAACCCTATCCGTTCGAAAAATTGGCCGTGCTGTTGGCCAACACCACAGCGGAGACCAATCTCAAGCCGATCAACCTGTCGATCGGCGAACCAAAGCATCCGCCCGCGCCCTTTCTTTTGGATGCGATGCGTGACGCCCTGTCCGAGGTCTCCAAGTACCCCTCGACCGCCGGCATGCCGGAGTTGCGTCAGGCCGCCTGTCAGTGGGCCGAGAAGCGTTACGGTCTCGATGCGGGGG
>JADGAY010000176.1 GCA_015231775.1 Magnetococcales bacterium
GCGATGTTGCGCAACTCCAGCAGGTCGCGGGAGATGCGACAGTTCCAGTAGTGCTCGTTGATCTCCCGCTGCACCAGTTCGATGCGACGTCTGGCGCTGTGCAGACGGCGGTTGGAGCGCACGATGCCCACGTAGTTGCCCATGAAACGGCGGATTTCGTCCCAGTTGTGGGAGATCAGCACCGCCTCGTGGCAGGGATGGCAATCGAAGCTGTCCCAGAGCGGGATGTCCGGGTGGGCGAAACGGGGATGCTCGCGCATGGCGTTGAGCATGGCGTTGCCGGAGGCCTCGGCGAAGACCAGACACTCCAGCAGGCTGTTGGAGGCCAGTCGGTTGGCCCCGTGGAGTCCGGTATGGCTCACCTCGCCGATGGCAAAGAGTCCATCGATGTCGGCGCGACCTTGCAGGTCGGTCACCACGCCGCCGCAGGTGTAGTGGGCGGCGGGCACGACCGGGATGGGCTCGGAGGTCATGTCGATGCCCAACTCCAGACATTTTTTGTGAATGTTCGGGAAGTGGTCCTCGATGAAGCTTTTGCCTTTGGCGGTGATGTCCAGGTAGACGCAGGGGTCGCCGGAACGCTTCATTTCGTAGTCGATGGCCCGGGCGACGATGTCGCGGGGGGCCAGATCGGCCCGCGGGTGATGACGCTGCATGAAGGGTTCGCCGTTTTTCATCACCAGGATGCCCCCCTCGCCGCGCACCGCCTCCGAGATCAGGAACGACTTGGCCTTGGGGTGGTACAGACAGGTGGGGTGGAACTGGATGAACTCCATGTTGGCGACGCGACAGCCGGCCCGGTAGGCCATGGCGATGCCATCCCCGGTGGCGATGTCCGGGTTGGAGGTGTAGCGGTAGACCTTGCCCGCGCCTCCCGAGGCGAGGATCGTGAAGCGGGCCTGCAGGGTCGCGACCCGTCCGGTCGGGATCTCCAGGGCGTAGCAGCCGTAACAGCGGTTGGGTTGACCCGGTGCGAAGATGCCGAGTTTGCGGGCGGTTACCAGATCGATGGCCATGTGGTCCGCGAGGATGCGGATGCGCGGATGTTGTTTGGCCCGCTCCAGGAGCAGTTCCATGACCGCGCGACCGGTGGCGTCGGCGGTATGGATGACCCGGCGGGTGGAGTGGCCCCCCTCCTTGGTGAGATGAAATCCGCCTTGGGATTCGTCGCGGGTGAAGGGGGCGCCGAGATCAAGCAGTCGGCGGATCGAACGTGGACCGTTCTCCACCACCTGCCGGACGGTATCCTCGTGGCAGAGTCCGGCCCCGGCGATCAGGGTATCGGCGATGTGGGAGTTCAAGTCATCGGCGGGGTCGAGAACCGCGGCGATGCCTCCCTGGGCGTAGTAGCTGTTGGATTCCCCCTCCGCGGCCTTGGTGAGCACGAGCACGTCGCCGTGTCCGGCCATGCGCAGGGCCAGATCAAGACCGGCGACACCGGCACCGATGATCAGGAAATCGGCGGTGAGCGGACGGGATGAGAACAAGGTGGACATGGGTTCACTATTTTGGCCTTGTTGTGGCGTCTGTCAAGACATGCCATGCGATCTGATGTGAGATTCGAACATTTTCCAAGGTTAAGCAAGGGGTTCATGGCCGGGAAATCCGGATGCGTCGATTGTCGGCCACGACAAGACAACCTTTCCATCTGGGCAGGTCGTAAGGAGTTGTCCATTCGGCAAGCACAAAATCGCGGCTTGAGGCCGTAGCGTGAGGAACGTTGTGAAAGTTGTTGCGCATGCGCTATGATACATCGTCTTACGCTGCTGGCATTGTCGGGGCGTGCGTGCGCTAGAAAAATTAATTGTGGCAAAAAAAAATGGGGTAGGGTTGAATTTTTGCAACGAATCGGTGTTTAATCTTGTCGAAGAGTCGGATGGAGCCGATGTGGAGTCTGAGCGTTTGAGCGAAGTCGAAACAGGCCAGACCGAAACGGGCCAGATCGAGTCGGAGCGGACCGAAACGGACCAGATCGAGTCGGAGCGGACCGGAACGGGCCAGACTGGCGGCGATGATGCCGATCGGTTGCTGGTCTCCCATGCCCAGAAGGGGGATCAAAAGGCCTTCGAGGTGCTGGTGCGCCGCTATCAGGGCAGGGTGGCCTCCACGATTGGTCGGATCGTCTCGGATCCGGACAAGGTGCTGGACCTGACCCAGGAGACCTTCATCAAGGCCTATCGCGCCTTGGAGAAGTTTCGTGGCGAGTCGGCTTTTTACACCTGGCTCTATCGGATCGCCGTGAATACGGGCAAGAATCACCTCTTGTCCAAGGACCGTGGGTTGTCGATGTCCGACGAGGAGTTGGAAGACTCGGAACGGATGGCCCCACAATTGCGTAACCACGAAACACCCGAACGGCTGATGTTGCGCAAGGAGATGATGAGCAATTTGCGTCAGGCCATCGATGCCTTGCCGGAACAGATGCGTCAGGCCATCCAGATGCGCGACGTGGAGGGACACTCCTACGAGGAGATCGCCAAGGCCTTGCAATGTCCCATCGGGACGGTTCGTTCACGTATTTATCGCAGTCGTCAGGAGATCATGGATCGGATGCAGGCCTATTTGCAGGATAGAAATCCATACGGTATGGTTACGGGACATCATCATGCGAGGGGGCACGGACGATGAGTCAGTCGGGCGGTTGTGATCCGGAACTGGTTTCCGCGTTCCTTGATAGCGAATTGGATCGTATCATCGTCGGCCATGTGGCGCGACATCTCATTCATTGCGACCACTGTTGCCGCACCATGGGGCGTTTGGCGCAGATTCGCGAACTCATGGCCGGCGAGGCCCCCTGGTTTGAAACCGAAGCCTTCACCGAATCGGTGATGCTGGCCATACGCAACGAAAGGAGCACCTCGCCGCGTGATCTGCGTCGTGAATCGCTCCGGGATCGTCTGTTGCGTTTTGGAATTCCGGTGTTCGTGGTGGGAACGATTCTCGCCGAGGCCCTGCCGGTCGGGGCCGAGACGCCGGAACCTCTTGAGCCACCGGAAATCCATGCCTGAACCCAGAAGAATCGAAAAACCGAAAATGATACGTGAAGAGGGACTCGTCATCGCCCTGGAAGGGGCGTATGCGGTGGTGAGCGGGCAACGTCAGAAGATGTGCGGCGCGTGCCATAATTCACAAACCTGCACTGTTCTTTCTGGAGGACTGGGGCAGCGTTCCATCAAGATCCGCGCCCTCAACGCCTGTCATGCCCAGGTCGGGGAGCGGGTATCCATCGAAATCTCCGAACGAACCTTTCTGAAGGCTTCGTTTCTGGTCTATATTCTCCCTCTGGTGGTCCTGTTCGCCATGGTGGCGTGGGCACGCTACCTGATTCAGACCTTCGGCTGGTCGGTGGATATCGAAGCCTGGTCCGCCGTGGTCGGATTTGTCTCCCTGGCCGCGACCTTCTACTGGTTGCACCGTCGTTCCCATCGTCCGGATCGTGACGGCGGACCCGTGGTCGTGGAAGTGCTCTCCACCGATTGGTGTCATAGCCAACCTCCTGCTTTTCTCTCCTGATTCTTAATCGTGGGACGCCCGAAGCGGGGCACGGATGGGGGTGAGAGGGGTTCTCCCCCCATGGCGCAAATCTACTCCAAGGGAATCATCCATGTCGAAGTTGACGGGTCGGCTGCTTGTCGTATCTCTGCTGTTGCTGATGTGCCTGGGTCTGATCGCGCCCGCTGCGGCCAACAATCTGCCCGATCTGGTTCCTCTGGTGAAAAAACTCCAGCCCGTGGTGGTGAATATCAGCACCACCCAGAAGGCCCATCCACCCGCCGCCCGTCAGGGCGGGAAACACCCCCGTCGTGGTCAGCCGCAAGGGGAGTCGCCCCTGGATGAGTTGTTCCGGCGTTTCTTCGAGGAGGGGCAGAACGATCACCCCTCGATGCAGTCGCGCAGTCTGGGCTCAGGGGTGCTCATCGACGACGCGGGTCACATCCTCACCAACCATCATGTCGTGGACGAGGCGGATGAGATCCTGGTGCGCCTTTCCGACGAGCGCGAATTGGTGGCGTCGGTCGTGGGTCGTGACGCCAAGAGCGATCTGGCCTTGATCCGCATCAAAACCGAAGGGAAACTGCCCGCTGCCACCCTGGGCAATTCGGATCAGGCCGAGGTGGGGTCGTGGGTGGTGGCGATCGGCAATCCGTTCGGACTGGAAGCCTCGGTGACCGTGGGGATCATCTCCGCGCTCGGTCGCAGCATTGGCAGTGGCCCCTATGACAATTTTCTCCAGACCGACGCGGCCATCAATCCGGGCAACTCCGGGGGCCCCTTGTTCAATCTGCAAGGCGAGGTGATCGGCATCAACACCGCGATCTTCTCCCGTTCCGGCGGCAACATGGGAATCGGCTTCGCGATTCCGATCAACATGGCCAAATCGATCGTCACGCAGTTGCGCGAGTCGGGCAAGGTGACCCGCGGTTGGCTTGGGGTGCGGATTCAGACCGTGACCAAGGAGTTGGCCGAGGCGTTGGGTCTGGGTGGCCAGCGGGGCGCGTTGGTGGCGAGCGTGGAACCCAAGAGTCCGGCTGCCGCGGCTGGGGTGCAATCCGGGGATGTGATCGTGCGCTTCGATGGACACGAGGTCGGGCGGATGAAGGAGTTGCCGGCCATCGTCGCCGAGACGCCGGTGAACAAGAAGGTCACCATGGAGGTGGTGCGCGCGGGCGCAACCAGCAAGATGGAGGTGGTGATCGCGGCGTTGAGCGATGACGAACTGGATGAGGACGACGAGGAGGAGCGCGACGCCAGCCAGGGAAAACGGGAGAAGAATCTCCTTGGCGTGGGGCCTCAGGCGCTGACCCCGGAGTGGCGCGAGCGACTGGAACTGCCCACCGGTGTCGAGGGGGTGGTGGTGGCGAACGTGGAGAGCGGTTCCCCGGCGGATCTCGCCGGCATGCGCCCCGGTGATCTGATCCAGGAACTCAATCGCAAGCCGATCAAGAGTGTGGCCGATCTGCGCGCCGTGCTCGGCAAGGCGACGCCAGGGCAGACCCTGTTGGTGTTGATGCGCCGTGGCGGTGATCCGTTGTTTCTGGCCGTGCCCCTGCCCGCCATGAAGCCCTGACACGGGATCGATGGAACCGTTGCTGAAGAGTCCTGGATTTCAGCTCTTCAGCAACCAGGATGTACATCGCGAACAATCCTGGATCCGACGGTTGCGGGTGATTGCCTGAGCGAACCAATTGGTTCGTATGGTGAATTGTAACCAAGCGAAGTTGCCTTGTTGGACAGGAGGCCAGCTTCCGATTCGCCGCATGTATCAAGAGGGTGGCTCAAGGGATGGTCCGCAACCGCCGGATCCGGGATGATGCCATCGAGTCCAGAACCTCCCGCATACCATCGGCGCGTCGCATCCACCACCAACAAGGTCATAAAGCCATCGTCCCCGTTTGGTGCGGGGACAGGATGGGTGACGCTTGTCGCGGTGGTGGCAGACCAAAAACAGCACGCAAACCCTTTGCTTGCGTGACTTTCCAGAGCAACGACCCAATACAGCCCTCGAATCTGCTCAGCGCCAGAACCCTGTTGCGTGCCATGCGCGAAATCTTCAAGCCCGTGACGTTGCCGCTGGATCCAGGTTCATGCGAACCACCCTGATCTTTCCCCCTGGATATCGATGTCATCGGGCATCTCCGCGAGAGGAGCGCTCTCCCTGCACACCCTCGCATCCCACGGCCCCTCCATCCCATGTTCACCCGACCGTTGGCGTCAGTGGGTCCGATTCGATCCTGGAATCCGACGTGGCGGGCGAACCATCATCACCATGGCCAGCGTTCGGATCATCCGGTAAACTTGTATTCCAGAGGGCGTGATCGGTCGGATCGACGCCGGCCATGCCGGCACCCTCGGGAGCGGGCTGGATCATCCCTGGTCGCTTCGATCTTCATCAATTCATCCTGGATCCGGCAGTTGCGGGTGATTGCGTGAGCTGACT
>JADGAY010000008.1 GCA_015231775.1 Magnetococcales bacterium
CCCTACACTAAACTATTTGGGGGTCGGTGTCTCGTCTACATTGGCACAGAGGGCCCCTGGTGGGATCCAAGGGCAAAGCCCTCGGGACTTGTGCCTTTCGCGCGCTCTTCACGATAAGCGATTTTTCGCAAAGCGAAAAATCGCGCAAGCGCGCGGCTTCTGTCCCCTTGTCGTTGCCACGAAGTGGTAACGACAAGGGGACATTGGTTCACGAGAGAGCAGCCGCCTGCCGCAGCTTGTTTTGGCGATGCTTGCCAGTTTGTAAAAGAAAATCGCGCCAGCCTTGGAAGAGGCGTCGTTTTGCGGTTTTGGAAAAACGACGCCTCTTTGCCTTGCCCGAGACAGGCCACCCCGGTCAGCCATTACCCGCCCCCCCTTCTCCACCCCCCAAAACATGGCAACGCCAAGACGACCCCCTCCAGGGCCGGATCAGGCGGTCAGACTCACCGAGGCCGACTGGCTGCTGCTGGTCTGGCGGCTCTGGGCGGCGGAGAGCAGGTACTGGATCATGCCGAAGGGTGAAACGGAATGGCCCAGGTCGCTCGTCGAGGCGGTGTCGTTGCTGCTCGACTGGCTGGTCATGGCGTCGAGCAGGGATTGGATCTCGGCCTTGCCGATCTTGCCGTCCTGGTCGTTATCGAGCAAATCCAAAAGGGTTTGGGCCGATTCAGCATTGCTTCCCGACGCGCCCACGCCGCCCGCCTGGCCATGACCCTCGGCCTTGATCGCCTCCATGTCGGCCATCAACTCCTCCAGACTCACCTTGCCATCCTTGTTGGTATCCGCCGCGTCGAACCGCTCGGTCAACAGTCCCTGGGCCTCGTCCGAGGAGATCGAACCATCCTCGTCTTCATCCATGCTGCGCATCAGTTCCGTGGCCGACGGTTTGCCACCCGACGGCGGCGGTCCCATCATCGGCTGACCGTTACCGGTCTTGGCCTTGATCTCGTTATGAAAACTCTCCATGGCGGTTTGCAGTTCGTCGCTGGAGATCTTGCCGTCGCTGTTGGCGTCGGAGGTGGAAAACTGCTCGGACAACGGGCCCTTGGCCTCGGTGGCATCGATGAGTCCATCACCGCTCTGATCCATCTTCTTCATCAACGCGGCAGCCGTGGGGGGCTTGCCCATGCCGCCCATGCCCATCATGCCACCCATGCCACCCATACCGCTCATGCCGTTCATCGAGATGTTCATGCTTGACTCTCCTTGATTGATTTTTGAGGTTCTCGCCTCCCTCCCCGGACGTGGATCATCCGAGCTTCGGTCAAGGAGCATAGTCAATAAACGGGTAAGGGTGTGTCGCGAAAGAGTCAGGAAGTGTAAAGCCCGCTTCCAATCCAAATCGATGGGATTACAATGGACAAAGTGCCATGAACCGACGCCCGGAAGCCCTCCCATGGGATGGCCGGCATGGCTCGGATTGACCGGCTTGGACCCCTCCGCACCCGCCACCCCCAGGAGACCCTTGGATGATCCGCGTGCTGCTCATCGACGATGACCGGGAATTGTGTCACATGCTCTCCCGCTACCTGCAGGCCGAAGGGTTCGAATGCCTCTGCCGCCACGATGGGGACTCCGGACTGGATCTGGCCCTGAAAGAGAGCTTCGACGCCCTGGTGGTGGATGTGATGATGCCACGCATGAACGGCTTCGAACTGGTGCGCCGCCTGCGCGGACGCCGCAACACCCCGGTGTTGATGCTCACTGCCCGTGGCGAGGATGTGGACAGCATCCTGGGACTCGAGATCGGCGCGGACGACTACCTCACCAAACCCTGCAACCCCAAGGTGCTGGTGGCCCGACTGCGCGCGGTGCTGCGCCGTGGTCCGGCCAAAAACGATCAGACCACCCTCAAGGTCGATTCCATCACCCTCCACCCCGGCAGCCGCGCCATCCAGGTCAACGACCACCCGATCGAGTTGACCGGCGCGGAGTTCAACCTGTTGCAAATACTCATGCGCCACGCCGGCGAGGTGGTCTCCAAGGAGCACCTCTGCCGCCAGGCTCTGGGCCGTGATCTCTCCAGCTTCGATCGCAGCGTGGATCTGCACATCAGCAACCTGCGCCGCAAACTCGGTCCCGCGGAGGACGGCTCGGCACGCATCGTCACCGTGCGCGGCGGTGGATACCAACTGGCGGCACGCAACCGGGAGTAGAACGCATGCGCTTTTTCTGGAAACTCTTTTTCTCGTTCTGGCTGGTGGTGTCGCTATTGGGCGGAGGCTTTTTCTGGGGCGGACACCATCTGCGCGGCATCCTGGAACCGCTGTTCGATGCCCACCTGGACGACCTGATGCAAAAACGCCGCGAGGTGGCCACCCTGATCGTCAACCAGGGGATCGCGGCGACACGCCTGCACCTGAACACCACGCCGGGACTCGAGGAGATCCTGGTTCTGGACCGGAACCATCAGGATATCCTCTCCCGTCCGGTTCCATCGCATCTCCGGCATCCTCGACCGGACCCGGAGTTCCGTCCCCCTCCCTCACCTCCTCCACCCGATGGGACGTTCCCGGACCGCTTCCGGGCACCTCCCCGCGGACCGCGCGAACCCCCGCCCCATTGGAATCTCGACGTGACCGATCCGGATGGAAACCCATACCGGCTCATTTTCAGCCGCCAGACCTCCCCCTGGACGTTGTTGCTGCGCGAATATCCCCTGTTGCCCCTGTTGCTGCTGTTGATCAGCGGCGTGGTGGTCTTTCCCCTGGCCCGGCACTTCACCCGACCGGTCGGACTGCTGCGCGGAGCCGCCCTGCGGTTGGCCGATGGCGATCTGACCGCCCGCGCGCCGGTGGCGCGCCGTCTGGTCTCCGACGAACTCGACGACCTGGCCGGGGATTTCAACTTCATGGCCGCACGGCTCGAAACCCTCTTCCACGGCCAGAAACGGCTGCTCCAGGATGTCTCCCACGAGTTGCGCTCCCCCCTGGCACGCATGCGCGTCGCCCTGGGATTGATCGAACAGAAAAATGACGGCTTGGACGAGGAGCACGAGGAGGCCCTGCAACGACTCGCTCGGGAGTTGGAACGGCTGGATGGACTGATCGGACAGGTGATCCGCGTGTCACGTCCGGAACAACCCGAACAGATGCCGCGCGACACCTTGATCGATCTCGGCGCGCTGGCGGAACAGGTGGTGGAGGATGCCCGTTTCGAACACGGCGTGGAGAGCCCGGTGCTGGCGAGCCAACTGCTGGAGCCGGCGTTGCTGTGGGCGGACGGAGAGGCGTTGCATTCGGCGGTGGAGAACGTGGTGCGCAACGCCATGCGTCATGCCCCCCGCGACAGCGAGGTAACCCTGCTGCTCTCCCGGCATGGGGCATGGGTGCGCATCCTGGTCCAGGACCACGGTCCCGGCGTGCCGGAAGCGGATCTGCCGCGCATCATCGAGCCGTTTTTCCGGGTTGAAGAGGCACGGGATCGGGCCAGCGGCGGTCACGGTCTGGGATTGGCGATCGCCGCGCGGGCGATCCGGGATCACAAGGGAAAACTGACGGTGCGCAACCGCGCGGCAGGGGGACTGGAGGTGGAGATCGACCTGCCGGTGGAGCCGTTGCCACCGTGGGAGGAGGAGATGGAGAGGGATTCCAACGCGGGTTGAAGCCGCGCGGGTCTGGTGGGGGATCAGGCGCCCCCAGCAGACCCGCGCAAAGATGACGTCACTCCTTGGCGCCACTCTTGGCAGGCACCGAACCCTTCTTGGCCGCATCCTTGGATGCGCCGGCGTTATCTTTCTTGGCGGCCTCTTTCTTGGCCTCTTTCTTGGCCTCTTTCTTGGCCTTCTTCTTGGCTTTCTTGTCGGCTTTCTTGTCGGCCTTCTTGTCGGCCTTCTTGTCAGCCTTCTTGTCAGCTTTCGAATCCTTCTTCGCATCCGTCTTGGTCACGGCAGGCTTCTTGGCGGCATCCTTCGGGGCCTCCTTGGCGGCGGGCTTCTTGGCGGCATCCTTGGGCGCCTCCTTGGCGGCATCCTTGGCGGCATCCTTCGGGGACTCCTTGGCCGCATCCTTCGGCTTCTCGCCGTTCTTGGCACCCTGGGTGAACTTGCCCTTGCCGCTCATCTGATTGTTGGCGAACTCGCCCACATACTTGTCACCATTGGGATAGACGAAGGTGCCCTTGCCATCCATCTTGTTGTTCTTGTACTCACCGGTGTAGACGCTGCCGTCCGGGTAGGTGAACTTGCCCTGGCCGTGAATCTTGCCATTCTTGTACTCACCGACATACTTGCTGCCATCCGAATAGATGTAGGTGCCCTTGCCGTTGACGCAATCCCCGGTGACGCACCGCTCCTGCTGGGCCTGCGCCGATGACAAGGCGCCAAAAATCATGAACACGGCCAAACAGGCTCCCAAGAAAGATCTCTTCATGTGTGTTGCTTCCCTTGGTTGACATGAATAATGAATAAATGCCGTGGCTGTTTCAACCGGCCTGGAATACGATTCAGAGGTCGAGACGCCGCGCGGCGAACGAAAACGAGTTCTGAATTTCCATAATATGCCACTCCCCCCCTGGTTGCCAACCCTTTTTCTTGGCCCCGGTCAACTCTTGAGGATCATCGCCTTCAAACGGATCAGATCGGAACGCTTGCCCAGACAGACCAGCAGATCATGGGAGGCGAAGCGGTAATCGGGCGGCGGATTGAAGAGCAATTTCTCGCTAGGTCGCTGCACCGCCATCACATTGCAGGAGAATCCGCTTCGAATCGCCGAGGAACCCAGATGGATCCCGTGCAACTGGGATCCGGGCGGAATGCGTACCGATTCGGTCTCCAGTTCAGCCAGGGAACGGGCGCTCCTGGCGTGTTGTCCCAACTCTTCGCCGAGGGCTTCGATCTGCTCGAGCGACCCGAGGCAGATCAACACATCCCCCACCCCAAAACGCATCGCCGGTCGCGGGGTGAACTGCACATTCGTCCCTTGGGTGGCCACGGCCACCACCATCAAATTGAACCGCTCGCGAATATGGGCCTCCTGAAGGGTCACCCCCTCCAGGATCGAACCCGCATGCACCACGAACTCGGCCAACTCCTGACCCTCGATGGGGTTGCTGGTCGCCTTCATCGCCGAGGCCCGTTTCAGACGGGCCAGATCATCCCGCTGTCCCAGGCAGATGATCACGTCACCAGCCTTCAAGACATGGCTGGCCTGGGGGTTGTAGGTCATCCCCTGCCCCTCGGAGATGATCCCCACCACGATCACGTCGAAGCCGTGGCGCAGATCCGAATCCCGCAGGGAGGAGCCCACGAAGATCGATCCGGCGCGGATGTTGATCTCGTCCATCTCGAAATCGGAGTGGGTCTGATCCAGCGCCAGACTCAAGAACTGCAACGCGCCAGGTCGCAGGGCGGTCTGGGCCATTTGATGTCCGGCGTTCTGGAACGGCAACACCACCCGATCCGCGCCCACCCGCTGCAAGCGCTGCTCGGAGCTGTGCTGATTGCCGCAGGCCACCACGAAACACTTGGCGTTGATCTCGCGCACGATCAGAATGATGTAGACGTTGGTCGCCTCGTTGAGGATGGCGATGATCACCCCGGCGGCCCGTTCCAGCCCCACCCGGGTCCAGGTCTCTTGCAGCGTGACATCCCCCTGGATGGCGATCCACCCGTCACGGATTGCCCGATCCACCTTCTGTTGTTCCATGTCGATGGCCACGAAAGGTTTTTTTTCGTTGTGCAGACTCTGACAGGCCACGATTCCCAGGGCATCGAGTCCGCACACCACGAAGTGGTTCCGCAACCGTTCGATCTGCCGTTCCATGTGAAACTCCTTGAGGTTGAACAAACGGTCCGTGAAGACCGTCACCACCAGCGAGGTCATGAGCACCGTGACCGACATGCCGGTCAAAACCCCCACCGAGGCGATGATCCGTCCCACCTCGGTGACCGGGGCGATGTCGCCATACCCGACGGTGGTGATGGTGATGATCGCCCAATAGACCGCCGCGCCGAGGGTCGGCACCTTGTCGTTGACCCCGTGTTCGGCCAGGAAGAAGGCCACCGCCACGGTTCCCCAGATGACGACACCCGCCAACAACAGCGACACCATCTCGTAGCGTCGCTCGCCCATGATGCTGGTGACAAAGGCGATGCGGCGCGAATAACGAAAGAATTTGAGCAGTTGGATGACCCGGAACAGCCGAAAAAACCGGAAGGTGGGCAGAATGGCCAACAGATCGATCAGAGCCAGGGGATGAACCATCCAGCGCAGTTTGTTGAGGATGGCGTGATACAGGCCGTCGAAGATCTCCCCCAGGCGCGAGGGGCGATAGACCCGTCGCCGGTAACGCCGCAACGCCTTGCGGTAATCGTCGTGCAACGACGTCGCGGTCCACCAGCGCAACAGGTATTCGCACACGAAGAGATAATAGAACAGATGATCCAGAATGATGAAAAATCCATGATGCGCCCAGACATCGTGTTCCGGATCCTGCTCATGATGCGCGTTGACGATCAACACCCCGAGCGACAAGATCAACATGGCCATCATGAAGAAGTGATACCAGCGACGATACGGACAGGCTGGATCCTCCATGATCCAATAGACGGTCTGCTTGATGCGTCGATAGGGGGTTTGCGGTTCTTTGCTCATGGGATACGTGGAGTTTCCTTCCAGGCGCCAAGGTGTCATCCATCTTTGTATCCCATGGCCATGGAAAGCGTCAACCACCCGCGCGGAGGGCTCAATCAGAATGATGTTTCAATTAATTTCCACTTGCATTTTCAGGGATAATCGTTCAATAAACCTGTAACCCTTCCTTTTTCGATCCGAGGCATCCCCAACCCAAAATCCTTTTCCAGACAGGCCACCACGGATGCATATTCCTTCCACGCTCCAGCCCTCCATGCGCACGATCGATCGCCTGGCGCTGGCCGCGCTGTTGGGATGGAGCTGCATGATCGCCATCGTGTTCGCCCTGACGCTCTCCCAGGAACAGAATCACCTCCTCGACCAGGCCCGCCTGGAAGGGATCACCCATCTGAACAAGGATCTGTCGTTTCGCCAATGGGCCACCTCCCATGGCGGGGTCTACGTCCAACCCAGCGAAGCCACCCCCCCCAATCCCTACCTGCAAGTCCCGAATCGGGATCTCAAAACCGTGGAGGGGATGAATCTCACCCTGATGAACCCGGCCTACATGCTGCGGGAGGTGATGGAACGCTACGCCGAGACCTACGGCGTGCGCGGTCACATCACCAGTCTGAAACTCCTCAACCCCGACAACGCCCCGGACCCCTGGGAAAAAGAGACCCTGCAAGCCTTCGAGCGTGGGACGTACCGGGAACGGACGGAACAGGCGGAAATCGACGGCAAACCCTATCTGCGCATCATGCGCGCCATGGTGATGGAACCGGGGTGCTTCAAGTGTCACGAGGCGAGCGGGGTTCCGGTCGGCGGCATTCGCGGCGGCATCAGCACCGCCGTGCCTCTGACCCCTCATCTGGAGGGGTTGGGGCGGTTTCAGACCACGCTCCTGATCGGTCTCGTGCTGGTTTGGATGGCCGGCGCGCTGGCGTTGTGGTTCGCGCGGGGCCAGTCGCGCCGCTTTCTCATCGCCCAGGCCGAAGCCAACGCCGCCGTGGCGGAACGCGAGGCCCGCTTTCGTGGTCTGTTCCTCGACTCCCCCGCCGCCTTGTGGGAGGTGGATCTCTCGGCGCTCAAACAGCATCTGGATGCGCGCCACCCCGGCCTCGGACACGTCACGACCACCATCGCCGCCGAATGCGCCCAACACGCACGCATCATCCGCGTCAACCAGGCCACCCTCGATCTGCTGCGCGTCCCTTCCATGGAGGCGATGCTGGCAACCCCACTCCAACAGTTCTTCGATGCCCATGGCCTGGAGACCTTCAGCCAGGCTCTCGGCGCCTTCTTGAACGGTGCCACGCGCTTTGCCACCGAAACCACCCAGGTCACCTTTCAGGGACAGGTGATCTGGATTTCGCTCTCCATCTCCCTCTCCCCGAACAGCGAGGAGAGCTGGCAGAGTTTCTACGTCTCGATGATCGACATCACCCAACGCCATCAGGTGGAACACCTGCTGCGCGACGAACTCGAACGCAACCGTCATCTCACCTGGGCCCTCGATCAGGATCTGGCCCGGCGCAAACGTGACGAGGAGCTGATGCGTCAGGCCAAGGAGGTCGCGGAGAACGCCAATCGCGCCAAGAGTGAATTCCTGGCCATGATGAGCCACGAAATCCGCACCCCCATGAACGTGGTGATCGGCATGGGTGACCTGTTGCTCGAATCCGGGGTGCGGGAGGAGCAACGGGAGTTCGTGACCCGACTCCAGGAGGCGGGCACCAATCTGCTGGAGTTGATCAATCAGATCCTGGATCTCACCAAGATCGAGTCCGGTCATCTGACCTTGATCGAGGAACCGGTGGTCTTCGGCGCCATGGTGTGCGAGGTGGCGGGGATGCTCAAGGTGGTCGCCGAGGGCAAGGGGTTGGAGATGCACTGCGCGGTCTCCCCGGAGCTGCCACCCGTCATGCTGTTCGATCCGCCGCGCCTGCGGCAGATCCTGTTCAACCTGCTGGGCAATGCCATCAAATTCACCGATGCGGGACGGGTGACCCTGAACTGCGAGGTCGATCCCGACCGGCCCGGATGGATGCGCATGATCGTCCAGGATACCGGCATCGGCATCAGTCCGGACAAGCGGCAGCTCATCTTCGACCCCTTCACCCAGGTGGACAACAGCATGACCCGCCGGCATGGCGGCAGCGGCCTCGGGCTGACGATCGCCCGTCGTCTGGTCTCCTTGATGAACGGCGAAATCACCCTGGAGAGTCAACCGGGCCATGGCAGTTCGTTCCGGATCTCCCTGCCCGCGCGCCCGGCGACCGATCACCCCCACGCGCGTCTCGAACCCAACGGCGCCCTCTCCAGCACCAACGCCCACTGTCCGGCGCTGCGCATTCTGCTGGTCGAGGACTCCGAAGACAATCAACTCCTGATCACCGCCTTCCTGAGAAAGAGCCCGCACCACCTGACCATCGCCGTCAACGGCGAGGAGGCGGTGGCGATGGTTCAGGCCGATATGTTCGATCTGGTGTTCATGGATGTGCAGATGCCGGTGATGGACGGCTACACCGCCACCCGCCGGATTCGCGCCTGGGAAGAGGAGCAAGGACGGTCACGCCTGCCGATCATCACCCTGACCGCCCATGCCCTGGAGGGCGAGGCGGAACGCAGCCGCCAGGCCGGGTGCGATCTCTATCTCTCCAAGCCGATCAAGAAACAGCGATTATTGGATGTGATCGCCCAGTTCGGGCTCAGGAATTGAATGGGCCCGAATGGTCTGCATTCAACCGTTTGACGTCTCCACGACAACGGTTTGATGGGTCAACGCGTGGAGCGCCTCCAGCAACTTCTTTTTGTTGACCGGCTTGGTGAGATAACGATCACACCCGGCCTCCCGACTGCGTTCCAACTCTCCCTCCAGGGCATGGGCCGAAAGGGCGATGATCGGCACGGGAGAGCGCCCCAACGACCGCTCCCACGCCCGAATCCGCCGCGTGGCGGTGTAACCGTCCATGCGCGGCATCTGCACATCCATGACCACCACGTCGAACGACGCCTGTTGAACCTGCTCCACGGCCATCAGCCCATCCGGAACCATGATCACGTGGCAGGAGGTTTTCCTGAGATAACCCGCGAACAGAATGCGGTTCTCCTCCACATCCTCGGCCAACAGGATGCGCAGACCGCGGGTCTGCGTCTCCAGCGCCTCGTCCAGGACCACATCCCGAAACGCCGGGAGTTCAGCGCTCCGCAACGGGAGCGTGAAAAAGAAGGTGCTTCCCTGCCCCACCCGGCTCTCCACCCACAGCCGCCCCCCCATCCGCTCCACCAGATTCCGGGAGATGCTCAACCCCAAACCCGTGCCCCCATACCGTCTCGTGATCCCCGCATCGGCCTGGGTGAATGGATCGAAAATCGTCCGCATCTGCTCCTCGGCAATGCCAACCCCGGTATCGGCCACCTGAAACAGCAGCATCTCCGGCTCGCGCGGATCACGACCCAAACGCACTTCCACCCTGCCCTGTTCGGTGAATTTGATCGCATTGCCCAGCAGGTTGATGAGCACCTGTCGCACCCGGCTGTCGTCACCCATGATCGCCGCTGGGATTTCCGCGACCACCGCGACCTCCATGACCAACCCTTTCTGCTCGGCGACCACCTGCATCAGATGGGTCGTCTCCTCCACCACCTGACGGGGCGAGAAAGGCCGCTCATCCAATTCGATGCGGCCTGCCTCGATGCGCGAGAAATCGAGAATGTCGTTGATCACGCCCAACAGAGCCTGTCCCGAATGAAACATGGTCTGGGTGAAACAGCGTTGTTCGGCGTCGAGGTCGGTCTCCAGCAACAACTCCGACATGCCCAGCACCACATTCATGGGGGTACGGATCTCATGGCTCATGGCGGCCAGGAAATCCCCCTTGGCGCGCGCCGCCTTTTCCGCCTGCTCCTTGGCGTGACACATGGCCTCTTCCGCGTGTTTGCGCTCGGTCAGATCCAAGACGGCCATGAGCCACATCAACGGTTGCTCGTCACCACTCCCGGGAAACACCGAACTGGACAAACGGGCATGCACCGGGGTTCCCGACCGGATGTTCAGAGTGACCTCACATACCTGCAATGCCGATGCATCCAGAAGCCGCCGCCGATGCTGATAGAACCGATCCTGATCATCCCGAACCACGAACTCATGGAAGGTGCGTCCGGTCACCAGAGCCTCCTCCTCCCCCAGCAGAGCCAACCCGGCCTGATTGACCTCCCGGATCACCCCTTTCCGGTCCAGAATGAAATAACCGATGGGTGCGCAGGAAAACAGCGCGGTATACCGGGCATGGGAACGCTCCTGTTCCAACCGGGCACATCGCAGCTCCTCGTTCTGCATTTCCAGTTCGATCTGATGGACTTGCAGTTCGTGCAGCAGGTGCTGCTGCTGTTCCATGGAGAGCGTGTCCGTGGAGCGTGGATCCAGTCTCCAGAGTGCCAAGGCGCGCTCACGCAAGGATCCATGGAATGTCGCGTTCCGTGTCATGATCGTTATTCCTTTGTGATTCAGGATATGACCAACACCTTGTTCTTGATCAGTTCACTGATATCAATGAGCGCAATGGTGACACCGATCCGATTGCCCGAGAGATCCAACAACGGTTCAGCCGACACGGTGCACGTCATCAACCCCTCGCCCATGGGGAAGTCGATCCGCTCCTGATCCCCCTGGCCCTCTTCCAGCACTTTGTGTTTCAACGCGAGCAACTGACGCATGCCCGGATTGTCGGCGATTTCGTCGTCGCGCTTGCCCATGCACGCCTCGGTCTTGAAGAAAATGTGCGGATTGTAAACCCAGGTATAGCGCAACTGCTCATCCACGTTGGCGACCATGATACCCAAGGGGGAACTCTTCAGGGCCACCTTGAAGCGCTCTTCACTCAGCAGCAGACTCTTCTGCATGATCTTGATCTGGGTGATATCGATAAAGGCGATGACAACCCCCTCGATCATGTTATCCACCGTGCGGTAGGGGCGCACCCGAATGGAGAGCCATTGCCCTTCGCTGGTTTGGCTCTCGAATTCCACGGGAATCAGGGTATCGAGAACCTGTTGCGCGCTGGCGGAGAGATCGCAGCCTTTCAGGTTGCTCACCAGATGTTTGATCGGACGGCCAACATCACCCGGAATCAGGTGAATGAACCGGGTGGCGGATGGGGTGAAACGGACGACCTTGAACGCATCATCCAGAAAGATCGTGCCGATTTCGGTGCTGGCCATCAAATTGACCATATCGTTGTTGGCCTTGGCCAAGGTATTGAGCTTCTCCTCATATTCGGAATTCACCGTGATCAGCTCTTCATTGACCGATTGGGACTCCTCCTTGGCGGTTTCCAGCTCTTCGTTGGCGCTTTGCAGCTCCTCGTTGGCCGCCTGAAGCTCTTCGTTCATGGACTTAAGCTCTTCGTTGGTGACCTCCAGCTCTTCGATGGTGGTCTGAAGATACTCCCGGGTGGATTTGAGTTCCCGCTCCAACTCCAGCAACCGGGATCCCTTCTTCTTTTTGGAGATCACCCCGGATGGCCGGTTTTCCAGGACGTGGGAGAGCGGACCCGCCTCCTCGAAGATCACCCATGACCACCCTTTCATGGTGTCGGGTGAGAGGATGGGCTCCACGATCAGGTTGACCACATGGCCGGCTCCGTTGGACTTGATGCGGATCGCCTCCTGGGAGACCCGTTTCTGGGTGGTCTTGACCTTGCGCAGGGCCGAGGCCAGTTCGATGGTCAACCCATCCCGCGCCAGCCGCATGATATTCCAGTTGGCCTCCCCCGAAACCGCCTCCAGATAGCGTCCGGTCTTCCCGTGGATATACATGACCTCGTATTGATCGTTGACCATCAGACAGGTAGGCGCGTGGTGGGCCAACAGATGCTGCTCGGTCAACTCCTTCAATCCAAGCATCTGTTTGGCGGCACGGTTGGCGCTTTTCTTGTCGATGACGGGTTTGCGCGGATTGGCGCCGCTGGGGACAAACAAAGTCTTGACCATCGAATTCACCTGAGGTTTGTGCTGAAAGATCTTCCATTTCCGATCCAGGATCCCATGAACGGCCACGGCTTCGCTGGTGGTCTCCGAGGTTCCCAACATCAAGAACCCGTTGGGATTGAGGGCATAGTGGAAAATGGCATGGACTTTTTCCTGCAAAATCGGCCCCATGTAGATCAACAGGTTCCGACAACTGATCAGATCCAGGTTGGAAAAGGGGGGATCCTTGATCACATTCTGCACGGCGATGATCAACATATCCCGAATGCTCTTCTTGACCCGGTAGTGGTTCCCTTCCTGGATAAAAAAACGCCGCAACCGGGCCGTGGACAGATCGTTGGCAATGGTATCCGGGTAACGTCCGGAACGGGCGGTTTCGATGGCCCGTTCATCGATGTCCGTGGCAAAGATCTGCACCGGATAGGTTTGTCCCAACCTGTCCATCTGTTCGTGGAGAAGCATGGCGATGGAGTAGGCCTCCTCGCCACTGGCGCATCCCGGCACCCAGATGCGGATGGGTTGGCTTTCGAGGCGGCGCTCGAACAGTTTTGGAATCACCTTTTCCGCCAGAACCCCAAACGCATCCGGATCACGAAAAAAATTGGAAACCCCGATCAACAAATCCTGGAAAAGCCGCTTCACTTCGCCTGGATTGGCCTTGAGATAGGCGACATAGAGGCCGATCTCCACGATCTGCTGGATCGACATGCGCCGTTCCACCCGTCGCAGGATGGTGTTCTCTTTGTACAGGGAGAAATCGTGTCCGCTCTGTGTCTGGAGCAGCATGAAAATGGTTTTCAGGAGTTCCGGATCGGCTTCAACCCGCCAACGGGGGGACTCGCGGGAGGTTGGCAAGACGTGACCATGACGCGCCTTGCAGGCAAAAAAATTCTTGAGTGCCAACGGCATTTGATCCGGGGGCAGGATCAAGTCGGACAGGCCGGTCTGGATGGCGCTGCGCGGCATGCCGTCGTATTTGGCGCTATCTGGATCCTGCACCACCACCAGTCCGCCGGCCTCCTTGATCGCCTTGAGTCCCAGGGTGCCATCCGTGCCGGTGCCCGAGAGGATCACGCAGACCGCATGATGCTGCTGGTCTTGGGCCAGGGAGCGAAAAAAATGGTCGATGGAGCCGCTTCTGGCCTTGATGCCAGGCAGATCGACCAGGTGCAAAACGCCATCACGCAGTTCCAGATTGTGGTTGGGAGGGATGACATGGACGGTGTTGATGGCGATGCGGAGGTTCTCGTGCACCGGCAAGACGGGCATGGTGGTGTAATTCTGAATCAACGAGGGCAGGATGCTCGGGTGACGGGCATCCATATGCTGCACCAGGACAAAAGCCATGCCCATGTCCGGGGACAGATTGGTGAAAAAGGCATGGAACGCCTCAAGCCCACCCGCCGAAGCCCCGATGCCGATGACGGGAAAACGCGTCTCGTCCACATCCGGGCTTGTCTCCTCCCGATGCGGCGACGCATGCCCGTCAGGGTCGGGAAGTTCCGTGGCCTCATCAAGGCTGGCGGCCATGCCAGGGGTCGCGAACGTTGGCGCCACGGAACTCGGAGAGAGTTGAATGCGTTGTGATTTCCTGGCCATGGCAAACCTCGTTCAGACAAGCCGTAAACGACCGTCTCAGCACCTTCTATCCGGGCCGACGACAAAAAGGATTGCAACAAGGTGTTATTGTCACGCTATGCGTGACAAACTGGGATGACATTTACAAAATTAAGTTGTACTAATCGACAAACATAAAACCTTATACTTATTATAACCTTCAAAAGCAACACTTTACGCCACCAAAGAACGCCATGGTTTACCCGTTACAAACAAAACAGAGGGCCGTCCAACTTGGCCATGTAGACAGCTATCAATAAAATATTATACAATTTCGATAGTTTCTTGTCACGGGAATAAACTATGAGGTATAAATTATAGCTATAATATTACACACTACTTTTACGTTCATTTTTCAACCCAGATTGCGAAAAGGCTGATCACTTGATAATACAGCCCGATTATTTAGATAATCATTCACAATTATAATGATTTTTATAGTATTAATTACTAATCTCAATTGACCCTGACACGCACAAACCTCTGTTCAGCTTCCCCTTAACGGATGCTTGATAGTGCTTACCATGAACCTTGGTGTGTGCTATCCTGGACAAGCTTGTATCCTGGGGAACACCCTTTTCACCCCCCACCCGTGAACCTTCCCCGCGGGAGTTCCACGGCAATCATCGTCCACCCTGGTGTAACCGATCCCCCTGGAGGCCAACATGTCCGAAACCGTGACGCTGAGCGATGTCTGGAAAGCTTTTCAAGAGACCGATCGACGCCTCCGGGAGATGCGCGAGGAGACGGACCGGACATTGCGGGCCATGTTCGCCGAGACCGATCGCCAATTCAAAGAGACCGATCGCCAGATGCGGGAGACCGATCGCAAACTGGATCGGCTGGGCGGACGTTTGGGAGAGTTCGTGGAGGGGCTGGTCGCCCCGGCTTGCGAAACCCTGTTCGCGCAACGCGGCATCCCGGTCCACAAGGTGAGTCGGCGCGTCGTGGCCAAGCTGACCAACGGACGGATGATGGAGATCGACCTGTTCGTGGTCAACACCGACGCCGTGGTCCTGGTGGAGGTCAAAAGCAAGCTCACCGTTGACGATGTACGCGAGCATGTGACCCGCCTGGAAGCGTTCAAGGAGTTCTTCCAGGAGTATGCCGACAAACGGACGATTGGCGCGGTCGCGGCCATGGTGATCGAGGAGAACGTCAGCCGATTCGCCATCAACCAGGGGCTGTTCGTCATCGAACAGTCCGGCGACACCCTGCGTTTGGCCAACGGGGATGATTTTAAGCCGAAGAGCTGGTAACCCCCAACCCGCGACCGGTGGGGAATTCCATGGCCGGGTTCGGCTGCCGGGCAGATACCCAACAGCCACTCAAGCATGGGTAAGATCCGCGCACCCAAACCCTCAGAGGCTGTTTGGCATTTGCCAATCCACCTCTCACGCCAGAGGGAACAACTCCCGATAGCGCTCCAGAAACCGGGCCTTGGCCTCTTCCGGCGACCATCCGGCCAGCGCCACATCGGGGAACGGCGCGGGCAGACCGTGCCAGGGGGACGGCTCCGGGGCCATGAAGGTGGCCTTCTCGTTGGCCAGCAACCGCCAGTCCGCCTCCTTCACCCGTGCCGACGGCAACCCGGTCAAACCGAAACGGACGGCGATCACCCCGAGCAGACGCTCCTCCCAGGGATCGAAATCCGGCAACACCCGCTTGAGCGGCTTGGGAAGGTCCGAAAGATAGGCCTCGGCGGCATCGTGCAGCAATCCCCACCGGGCATCCGGCTCTTCCACCAGTCGGGAGACCCATACCGAATGCTCGGCCACCGAATAGAACCGCCGACAGTGGCCGTTGAACCGACACAGCATCCCCAGAGAATGGGCGATATCCTCGATCTCGACCTCTTCGGGGCGACCATCCAATGGCCAGAACTGCCGCCCGGTATAGGTCTGGATCCACGCCCCGCCGCGTGCCGCCGCATCGTTTTGTTCCACCGTCTGGACCGCGGGACTCCCGAAGAGCGGTTCACGGTCGAGGGGTGCGGGGAGGCTCCCCCCATCAGCCACGTTCATGCTCCCGATCGAACATCAAATTCGGGTTGGCCGGGTCCAGGATCTCCTCGTCCACCGGACGACCCGCCAGCATGCGCGTCAAGGAGACGGTCACAGGTCGCCTCAAGCCGCTGGGAAGCGCCTCCCCCGACTCCTTTCCCAGCCGATCCTCCCTGTTTTCCATCTCCGGATTGGCGTTTCTCTTGGTTTGCGTCATAATCACCCCCATGGTGTGCGCGGTTCGATCCTGCCTCGTCTTCGACAACTCTATCACAACGGTTCCAGGTTCAGCATGGCGGAAATCGTCCTGACCACCTTCAACGCCCGCTTTTCCCACCCGTCCCTGGGATTGCGCTATCTCATGGCCAATCTGGGCCCCTTGCGCGAGCGTGCCTGCCTGATGGAGTTTGACCTGGAAAAACGTCCCGAGGAGGCTTTGGAGATCCTCCTCAAGGGGTCGCCCCGCATCATCGGCTGCGCGGTGCAGGTCTGGAACCATGCCCTGACCCGGCACCTGGCCACGCTGCTCAAACAGGTGCGACCCGAGGTGTTGCTCGTGCTCGGCGGCCCGGAGGTGACCCATCTTCCCGAGGATCACCCCCTGGTGCGTCTGGCCGACTACCGCATCCTCGGCGCGGGCGAGTTGATCTTTGGCGCCCTCTGCCAGGCGATCCTGGCCGGGAATCCCCCTGCCACCCGCGACCTGGTCGCACCCGACATCGATCCCGCCGCCATCGCCCTGCCCCACGCCGAATACGACGCCACCGACCTGGCCCACCGCTACCTGTATGTGGAATCCTCCCGCGGCTGTCCCTATCGCTGTTCGTTCTGCCTGTCGGCCAACGACGCCCAGGTGCGCCGCTTCCCGATCACCCCCTTTCTGTCCGGACTGGAGAGCCTCATCGCCCGGGGGGGACGCCATTTCAAATTCGTGGATCGCACCTTCAACCTCGGAGAGCGGCACGCTGGCGCGATCCTCGATTTTTTCCTGGCCCACCTGACCACCACCCCGGATCTCTTCGTCCACTTCGAGATGATGCCGGACCACCTCCCCGAGGGGCTCAAACGCCGTCTGGCCGCCTTTCCCGCCGGCGCGCTGCAACTGGAAGTGGGGGTGCAATCCTTCGAACCAGCGGTGCTCACCGCCATCGATCGCCATCAGGAGAACCAGCGGGTCGAGGAGAACCTGCGCTGGCTGCGTGATCACACCCAGGCCCATCTGCACACCGATCTGATCGTCGGTCTGCCGGGTGAGTCCCCGGAACGGTTCGCCGCCGGGTTTGACCGACTCCGCGCCCTGGATCCCCACGAAATCCAGGTCGGGATTCTCAAGCGACTGCCCGGCACCCCGTTGGCCCTCCACACCCCCGCCGACTTCCGCTTCGACATGGAGCCGCCCTACGAACTGCTGGAGAACGAACGGTTCGACTTCTTGACCCTGCGGCGTTTCAAACGGTTTGCCCGCTATTGGGATCTGGTCGGCAACTCGGGTCGCTTCCGGGCAACCCTGCATCTGGCCTTTGAGAATCGCTCCCCCTTTGACACCTTCCTGGCCTTCTCGGACTGGCTGCACGCCACCACCGGGCAGACCCACCAGTTCGCCCTGCCCCGTTTGACCCAACTGCTGGAAGCGGGCCTGGGAGCGGTCACCGGGATCGATCCGGCCCGCCTGTCAAAGACCCTGGAAGTCGATCAACGTTCCATGCACAATACGGCCAAAAAAACGGCGATACCGACTCCGCCGCGACAGATGCGCCATCTGCCATCCCCCTATCCACCCTCAACCCTGGAAAAAAAGGAGAACCCACCATGACCGAACCCGCCAAGGAGAACGTCCTGTCCGCCACCAACATCGCCAAGGAGTTGGGGGTGTCGGATGCCAAGGTCAAGAAGGCGATCAAGGATCTCGGGATCGAGCCCGCCTCCAAGCGCGGCGTCTGCTGCTTCTATGCCCGCGACGAGATCGGCAAGATCAAGGAGAAGATCGGCGCCTGAACCACACACCCAGCCGACCGGACCCGCGTGGGGGCACCCCCACGCGCGGCCTCCCCTGGCCGGGACGACCGCCGATCAGCGGGTCGGATAGCGCCGCGCCATGAACACGAACAGCAGCAGACCCGGAATGGCGGCAAAGGTGGTGATGAGAAAAAAGTCCGTCCAGGCGATGCGCTCCGCGATCCAACCGCCGCTGGAAGCCAGCAGGGTGCGTCCAAAGGCCATGAACGAGGAGAGCAGGGCATACTGGGTGGCCGTGTAGGCCACATGGCAGAGCCGGGAGAGGTAGGCCACGAAGGCCGAGGTACCCATGCCGCCGGTGACGTTCTCCACCGCGATGGTCACGGTGAGCATCGGCAGGGAGTAACCGACCTCGGCAAGCAGCACGAACATCAGGTTGGAGACCATTTGCAGGATCCCGCACACAATCAACGCCTTATTGATACCCAGACGTTCCGTCAAAATTCCGCCCAACACCCCGCCGACCAACACCGCCACCAGGCCGAAAAGTTTGGTGACATTGGCGATCTCGATCTTGGAAAAGCCCATCTCCAGATAGAACGGACCGCTCATCACCCCAGCCAGGGCATCGCCGAATTTGTAGAGCAGGATGAAGAGCAGGGTCAACAGCCAGCCGCGCCGACGCATGAACTCGGCGAAGGGGGCGATCACCGCGCGCCGCAACCAGGATACCACCCTGCCGCGCCTCCCGGTGGCCACGGATGGCGCGGGAATCCCCTCCGCCACCGGGCGCACGGGCTCGGGATTGAACAGCATCACCAGCATGCCGATCCCCATCAGGCCGGCCATCACCGCGTAGGCGAAAAACCACCCCCAATAGGTGGCCAGATACAGCCCCCCGGCCCCGGAGACCACCATGCCGAGACGATAACCGAGCACGCTCATCGCCGCGCCGGCGCCGTACTGACGCTCTTCCAGGATCTCGACCCGGTAGGCGTCGATGACGATATCCTGGGTGGCCGACCAGAAGGCGACGAACAGCGCAAACCAGGCGGTCCAGAACGGATCGCCTGCCGGATCGCTCGCCCCGAGGCCGAGGATGCTGGCGATCAACGCCAATTGGGTCAACACCGCCCAGCCGCGTCGTTGCCCGAGACGGGTGGTGAAGCCGGGCACCGGCATGCGATCGACCAGCGGCGACCAGAGGAACTTGAAGGTGTAGGGGGTTCCCGCCAGGGCGAACAGGGCGATGGAACTCTTGCTCACCCCGGCCTCGGCCAGCCATAATGAGAGGGTGCCGACGGTCAGGGCCAGCGGCAGGCCGCTGAAGAAGCCCAACAACAGGATCACCAGCACGCGGGGTTCCCGATAGATGGCAAACGCCGACCAGAAATGGCGCAGCCCCCCTGATGTGGATGATGGCATGCGGGACTCCCGATTAACAAGCGACGAGGATGCGCCTAAGCGCCGGCCACGATGATAGCAGCCGGCGTGGTTTCGACAAGGCCTGATCGACAAGGGGAACACCGATGAGTCATGCCCATGTGGCCGGGATTCTGAGTCGTCTGGACCGCCGCACCGCCGATCGGCTGCTCGGGTTTCTGGAGAGCCGGGAGTCCGAACTGGCGCAAACGATTCGGGAGGGGATGGTGCTGTTCGAGGATCTGGCCACTCTGGACCGGCGCGATCTGGAGACGCTGCTGCACGAGGTGACAGACGAGAGCCTCGCCATGGCCTTGCGCGGCGCCGATGCGGCGCTTGTGGAGCGATTCAGGGGCAGTGTGTCGCGAAGTCAGGCCGAGGTGCTGCGCGAGGCCCTGGCGTTCGACCCGCCCGTCCCCCGTGCGCGGGTGGAACGGGCCAGGCGGGAAATTCTGGAGACCGCGCGTCTCTTGCAGACGCGCGGTCGTTTGATGCTTCCCTCGCGGGGTGAACCGATGATCGGTCAGTGACCGTGCGCCGCCTTCGGCAAGGGCATCGGATCGCTGTCCAATCCGCCATGGGGGCTGTCCTGGGCCCCTTCGAGAATCCCACCCACCCTCGGGCTGCAACCGCTGTAGAGCGACGGATCCAATCCCACCGCCTTGACCCGCTCCTTGATCACCAGGGCCACCCCGTGACCGGTCAGCGGCTGTCCGGAGATGCGACCATGACGGTTGATCCCCTGGAACACCGCCCCGCTCACGATCCCCGAGGCCACCAGCCACGCCTTGAGCGCGGTCACCGGGCAGGTGGAGGAGTCCGTGCCGTGGGGAATCATCACCAGGCGACCGGTGCTAAGACTCAACTCCATGCCGCCGGCCCGTTCGCGAAGGTTCTCCACCGCCAGGGTGGTCAACTCCGAGCGCCGAAGTCCGCCAGAAAAACCAACCAGGATCAACGCCTTGTCACGCAGATCCTTCAGGCGCCCCCCCATGACGTTCAACACCGCCGTGGTCTGGTTGGAGGTCAGGGGCGCCACGCGACGCTGCTCGCGTCCGTGCTTCTGCTTGATCCCCTTGAGCACCGCGTTCACCAATTCGGTTTTGGTCGGATCCTCCAACCCTTGCGCCGAGTGGGCTTTGCCGAGGGAGACCCGCCAACGGGCCAACGTCGCGAATTTGTGACTGTTGGCATGCTCCACCAGGTAGTTCGCCACCATCTTCTCGTGGGCCGGAATAACGCCACCCCAGTCGATGAAGCGACGCAGATCGCCCCAGTAGGCAGCGCGGGTGGCGTCCGTCAGGGTGGATGCCTGGGCAAAGGCCTTGATCTGAGGATCAAGGGAAGGCACCTCATGAATGGTGTGGGGAAAATCGCCCATCAGCTAAGACTCCCATGGATTCCGATAATGCATTAAGATCATGATTCGCTTGCCGGAATCGAGGGTCTTACCGAAGAACCGCTTCCACTCCCACCGAAGAGATTCTTTTCTAGCGCCTTATTTGACAGGCTCTCCGGATCGACCCTCGCCGGACACGCTAGAGGTTGAGCAATTATTGGACCAAGTTTTTTCAAGCCTTCGAAATCGTTCCCACTCCCCTGGGAAGTCCACATCCCAATGACCGGGAATCTCCCCCCATGACCATCCCAAACGGCGAAAAACCCGACGTGTCTCCTCCGCGACCCGCTCCGTGCCCCACGGCATGGCGGCAAACAGATCCATGTGAATACGCCGCAAAGCGAGCGCCACGTATCCTCCATCCAAGGCTGGAATCAGCACCGCATCATGGCTTGACAAAAGGCTTTCCGTGTGATCGAGGGTTGCCCGGTCCAGGGATGCGGCATCCCCGCCGACCAGCAGAATCCCCTCCGCCTCGGCCAGTCCGGCGTGGACGATCGCCGTCAAACGGACCCCGAGATCACCTTCGGACTGAACGCGCACCTGACTGTCATCGGCGAGGGTGTCAAGAAAGGGTGAGGATACGGGAGAGGTGGTCCAGAGACGAAACAGCCGTTCCGAGGAGGAATCGGCACACCAGCGACGCAGAATCCCGGCGACATGCGTCAAAAGAACCGCATGGGCCTCGGCAGCCCCCTCGGCGCCCAGGGCGGGGATCAAGCGGGTTTTGCAGCGGCCCGGTTCCGGATGACGCCCAAGAAGATTGACCGACAGCCGCACCTTCCGTGGCATGAACGTGTGGTTCAACCGCTCGAAGCGCGACCCTTCATGAAATCGCGCACGGTTTTCATGAACTCGGGCAGTTTGCGCATCGCGTTGATCTGAGCCAGATTCTCCCGGTGCGGTCCGCCCCACCAACCCGACCAGGTGGCCCCGGCGGGCACATCCACGGCCACGCCGGTGGCGGCCCCCACCCGCGCGCCGCGTCCCACCGTGACATGCGGGACCAACCCCGCCTGTCCCGCCAGCACCACCCCATCCTCGATGCGGCAGGAGCCGGCGATCCCCACCTGACTGACGATCAGGCAGGCCCGCCCAATCTGGACGTTGTGGGCGATCTGCACCAGATTGTCGATCTTGGTTCCCGCGCCGATGCGGGTCTCGCCGAACCGGGCCCGATCCACGGTGCTGTTGGCCCCCACCTCGACATCATCCTCAATGCGCACAATGCCCAGATGGGGGATCTTGCGATGCGCGCCATCCACATACTCGAACCCGAACCCCTCGCCGCCGATCACCGCATTGGCGTGGATCACGCACCGCGCACCGATCAACGAGCCATCGTGAACCACCACGCCGGCATGAATCACGCTGTCGGCCCCGATCACCACCCCGGCCCCGATCACCGCCAACGGTCCCACCGCGACCCCGGCCCCGAGTTGCGCCGAAGGATCGATCACCGCCGAAGGATGCACCCCGCGCAGTTGCAGTTCTCGCTGCCCCAGGAGCAGTCCGACCCGTCCGGCATCCAGCGCCGGCGCCCGGCTGATGAGAAGCGGCAAACCCGGCTCCGAGGTCGCCTCCTCGACCAGCTCGGGAGGCACCAGCAGGGCCGACGCCCCCTTCACCTCGGCAAGCCACTTGCGCGCCGTGACAAACGTCAAGGCTCCGGCCCCGGCGCTCTCCACCGGCGCCACCGTGTCAATCACGACATCCCCGCCGCGCGACTCCAGGCCCAGGCGATCGGCCAACGCATGCAATTTCATGGGTTTCACCCCCCAGAATGTTAAATCACAACCCCTCATCGCGCATTTCGCGGATCCGTTGCGCACTTGGTTTGCGCCACCTGGACATGTCGCGACGAAATTCAGACAACATCTCATTCACGTTCAACACCATCATGCCCTGATTGATCGCCCTCTGACGAATCTCCCACAACGCCTTGCCAAGCGCACGCTTGCAAACGGAGGGCTCGGATTGGCTCCCAGGAACCTCCGCGCATGTCAACCCGGTGATATCCGGATTCAAGGCGTCGGTCAAGACGCCAAGTGGCCTTGGCTCCTCGACGACCCGGTTTTCCACGGAATCCTGCGACATCGTGCAACGCCTCGACCCGAAGAGTTCAAGCCTACACCGAACGCCCATGCTGGCGGGAATAGAGGCTCACATGGGCCAGAAGCCCCATGGCGATCATCAGGGTCACCATGGAGCTGCCGCCATAACTGACCAGCGGCAAAGGCACCCCCACCACCGGCAACAACCCCACCACCATGCCGACATTGACCAACACCTGGATGGCGAAGAGCATGGTGGCGCCCACCACGGTGAGCAGGCCGAACCGGTCGTTGGCCATTTCGGAGATCAGCAGGGCGCGCAGGATGATCAGGATGTACATCACCAACAGCGTCACCCCGCCCACGAACCCCCACTCCTCGGCCAGCACCGAAAAGATGAAGTCGGTATGCCGTTCCGGCAGGAAATCGAGCTGGCTCTGACTGCCGGCCATGAACCCCTTGCCCGTCACCCCGCCGGAACCGACCGCGATCTTGGATTGGATGATGTGATACCCGGATCCCAACGGATCGCGCTCCGGGGAGAACAGGGTGATGATCCGCTGTTTCTGATAGGCATGCAAGCCATTCCAGGCCAAGGGCATGGAGGCGCCGAACAGCAATGCCAGGGTGAGCATCACCTTCCAGGAGATGCCGGCCACCACGATCATCGCGAACCCTACGCCGGCCAGCAGCACGGCGGTGCCGAGATCGGGCTGCTTGATGATGAACACCACGGGCAGGATGATCATCAGAAACGGCACGCCCAGATCCCGCCAACCCAACGATCCATTCTTGGCGTGATCCTGGAAATAGCGCGCCAGGGCCAGGATCAGGGCAACCTTCATCAACTCGGAGGTCTGGAGACGAAAAAAACCCACCTCCAGCCAGCGTCGCGCCCCCATGCCGACGCTGCCCGCGACCATGGTCACGGCCAACAGGATCAGGCTGCCGCTGTAGAACAGATAGGCGAACCGTTTATAGAGACGCTCCCCGGCCACCAGGGCCACGAAGAGCATGATGCCCAGCCCGAACCCGGACTGGATCACCTGACGCCAGAACAGCCATTGATTATGCTCGCCGCCCACCGCCGAAAAGAGCACCCCGAATCCCAGACAAATGGTGAGCAGCAACAAAAGCATCAGACTCCAGGGAAAACGCCGCAACCGATCGGCCCATCCCAGGGAGACCGCGCCACTACCCCCGTCGAGCAACGGTTTGCCGCCCTCGTTCATGTCGTGCCCCCGTCGAACAACGGTTTGCCGCCCTCGTTCATGTCGTGCCCCCGTATTTGGAGAAAAACCGCTCCAGCACCCGTTTGGCCACCGGCGCCGCCGCGGAACCGCCATGTCCGCCATGTTCGACGATCACCGCCACGACGATGCGCGGTCGATCCACCGGCGCCAGACAGACATACAAGGCGTGATCCTGCAACTTTTCATTGGTGGTCTTGATGATCTGACCACTCTTTTCCCGTTTGTGGCGGGCCACCTGGGAGGTGCCGGTCTTGCCCCCCGAACGCACCCCCTCCAGCCGGCTTTTGTAGGCGGTGCCGTTTGGATCGTGCACCACCCCCTCCAGACACTGCCGCATGATCTCCATGTGATGGGCGGAAAAGTAGTTGCGCGTCACCACCTCGGGCTCCTGACCCGGCTGGAGTTTGCGCAGCAGGGGTCGATAGACCGTTCCCCCATTGGCCATGCACGACACCATCACCGCCAGTTGCAACGGGGTGGTCAACACATACCCCTGACCAATGCCGGTGATGTAGGTTTCTCCCGGAAACCAGGAGGATTTGAAAATCTTGCGTTTCCAGGTGCGCGACGGGATCAGGCCTGGCCGCTCCCCTTCCAGATCGATGCCGGTCAAACCACCCAACCCCATCTTGCGCGCCTGACGCTCGATGGCATCGATGCCAAGCCGCTCGGCCAGCTTGTAAAAATAGACATCGCAGGATTGGGTGAAGGCTTGATGCAACGCCACGTTGCCATGTCCATGCCGCCGCCAGCAGTAGAAACGCTGCTCCTCCTTGAGCAGAAAGCCGCCGCAAGGGACCGTTTCCCGCGGGTCGAGCTTGCCGGATACCAGACCCGCCATGGCGGTGACGATCTTGAAGGTCGAGCCGGGCGGATAGTGTCCCTGCACCGCCTTGTTGATCAACGGTCGATTCGGATCGTTCATCACCTCCTGCCACTGGGCGTGGGTGAAGCCGCGAATGAACTGGTTGGGGTCGAAGGTGGGGGTGCTCACCATGGCCAGAATCTCGCCGTTGTTCGGATCGATGGCCACCACCGCGCCCATCTCGCCACCCAACGCCTCCTGGGCCTCCCGTTGCAGATCCATGTCCAGGGTGAGTTGCAGATCCTCCCCCGACTCCGGCGGATTGCGATGCAGTTCGCGCACATGGCGTCCCACGGCGTTGACCTCCATCTCCAACACCCCTTCGCGCCCGCGCAGCGTCTCCTCGAAACGCTGCTCCACCCCGCTCTTGCCCACCAGATCCCCGGAGCGAAAACTGACTCTCGAAAACCGCTTGCGATCGTTGTCGCTCGGTTCGCCGAGATAGCCCAGGATATGACAGGCCAGGGCATCGAACGGATAGGAGCGTACCGACTGGCTTTGCAGATCCACGCCGGGAAATTCGTGGATGCGCACCTCGATGCTGCCCACCTGCTCCCAGGTCAGATGGGATTTGACCCGCAACGGCAGAAAGGAGCGCTGTTTGCGCGCCATCTGCAACAGGTGTTTGATCTCCTCTTCGGAGAGTTCGATGTACCGGCTCAATCGCTTGAGGAGCATGCGCAGCGAACCGGAAAGCTCCGGGATCACCACCACCTCGTAATCAGGGCTATTCTCGACCAGCAGGCGGTTTTCGCGATCGAAGATCCGTCCGCGTTGCGCGGAGATCGGCTTGAGGCTGATGCGGTTGTCCTCGGCCAGGGTCCGATACTCCCCGCCGCGCATCACCTGAAGATGGAACAGCCGCGCGCCCAGAAAGAAAAAACCCAGGCCCAGCCCGCCCCCAACCAGCAGCAGACGACGGCGCGCATCGCCGCGAAACTGTTCGCGGTCATCGTCGAGCATGGGTTTCCTCCAGCCAGGTGCGATGGATCATCACCAGGAAATGGATCACCAGGGGGGCGATCAGCATGGTGGCCACGGGACGCCCCAACAACAGGTGCCAACGCACCGCCATGCCCCATTTGAGCATGGCCAGACCGAGTTGAATCCCCTCGGCGAGCAACACGAAGATCGGCACCACGAAGATCAGATAGGTGAAATCGATGGAGCGGATCAAGCGTCCCAGGCGTCCGATGATGAGGATCAGCAGGATATTGGAGATGGCGTTCAATCCCAGGGGCGCGCCGGAGATCACATCCACCAGCAGTCCGGCCAGCAGGGCGAGGATCGGACCACAACGATCCGTGCGGTACAAACGCCAGTAGAACAGACAGATCAATACCAGATCCGGACGCAGGACCGACCAGGCATGAAACGGCAGGGCCATCTCCTGGAGCACCGCCGCCATGAAGATGGTCATGGCCGGAAGCCCGGAGATGAGCAGGGAGACCATCATGTCCTTGGGATGGACCTCGAATCAGGGGAGAGGTTTGTTGTCAGCCGGCTTGACGGCGCGGGGCAGGAGCAGGTTGGCCTCCTCGATGCGACCGAAATCGACCGTGGGTTGCACCGTGGCCTCGCGGAACAATCCTTCGTCACCCGGCTCCAGGGAGAGCACCTTGCCCACCACCAACCCTTTCGGAAAGATGCCGCCGGTGCCGGAGGTGACCACCACGTCGCCGACCACCACATCGGCGTCCTTGGGGAGGTACTCCAGGGTCATCTGGGTGTCGTTCTGGCCGGCGCAGACCGCCTTGACGCGGGAGCGCTGGATCAGGACCGGCACGCGGGAGTTCAGATCGAGCATGGAGAGGACCAGGGAGGCGTTGGCCGAGGCGCGCACCACCCGACCCACCAGACCCGAAGGAACGGTGACCGGTGCGTTGACGATCACGCCGTCCTGACGCCCGGCGTTGACGATGAAGGAGCGGGCGAAGGCCGAGGAGGAGTCTCCGACCACGCGCACGGCCAAGGGTTGGAAATCGGGATCCGAGCGCATCTGCAACAAGGACTTGAGCCGATGGTTCTCTTTCTCCAACTCCTCGAGACGCACGCCCAGGGGACGGAGACGTTCCAGCTCGGCCTTGTATTGACGATTTTCCCGGTCCAGGCGGGCCAACTCCGAAAGTCGGGCCTGAAACCCCTCGATGGTGGAGACCGGACGGGTGAGGAAGGCCTGGGCGGTTCCGGCCAGTTGCAACAGCCCCTCGCGCATCCCGTGGCGATCCCCCACCGACCCTCCAGCCATCAGCAGCAGAAAAAGGGCGATCACCAGGGTGAGGAAGACCGAAATGGCATGTCGAAATTCGCGAAAGATGCCCAGCAGTGCCGTCATGCCACGTCCTGGTCGGATGGAGATAAGGCGCTATTATCGATCCATCAGGATGTCGGACATGCTGTCAAGCTCTTCCAACGCCCTTCCGGATCCCATGACCACGCAGGAGAGCGGGTCATCGGCGATGAAAACCGGCAGACCGGTCTCCTCGGCCAACAACTGATCCAATCCCCGCAGAAGCGCGCCACCACCAGTGAGCACAATGCCGCGATCGACGATATCCCCGGCCAACTCCGGCGGGGTGCGTTCCAGGGCCACGCGCACGCCATCGACGATGGCGTTGATGGGTTCGGCCAGGGCCTCGAGGATTTCAGGATCGGAGATCACCTGATGTCTCGGCACGCCGTGGATCAGATCACGTCCTTTTACCTCAACTTCCAACCGCTTTTCCAGGGGAAAAGCGGAGCCCACTTGAATTTTGATAATCTCGGCGGTTCCCTCGCCGATCAACAGCGAATATTTGCGCCGCACATGGGCAATGATCGCCTCATCCATCTTGTCGCCGCCCACGCGGATCGAACGGGAGTAGACGATGCCCCCCAGGGAGATGATCGCCACCTCGGTGGTGCCGCCGCCGACATCGATCACCATGGAACCGCTCGCCTCGGTGACCGGCAGGCCGGCGCCGATGGCCGCGGCCATGGGTTCGTTGATCAAGTAGACATCCCGCGCGCCGGCGCTCTCCGCGGATTCGCGGATGGCCCGTCGCTCCACCGGCGTGGCCCCGACCGGCACGCAGACGATGATGCGCGGCGAGTAGAAGAGACGTCGCTTGTGCACCTTGCGGATGAAGTGCTTGAGCATCGCCTCGGTGACGGTGAAGTCGGCGATCACCCCGTCACGCATCGGACGGATGGCCACGATGCTGTCGGGGGTGCGTCCGAGCATCCGTTTGGCCTCGTTGCCCACGGCCAGCACCTTGCGCACCCCACGGGAACTTTCATGGATCGCCACCACCGAGGGTTCGGAGAGCACCACCCCGCGTCCGCGCACGTAAACCAAGGTATTGGCCGTGCCCAGATCAATGGCCATGTCGGTGGAGAACAGTCCTTTCAATTTACCAAACATCGAAGCTACCCATAGCAAAAATTCAATCCGCCTGACGAAGCGGACACGATGGAACCATCAGCCATTGACCCGACATCGCAACCGCCACATCCTAACGGTGCAACCCGGTGATTGTCACCCCAGCAAGGCACGTTCCATGACCACGACACCGCATTTCGAAAAAGAGGAGATCCTGGACCTCACGGCCCTGGATCAGCAACTGGGGGCCATCCACGATGGCCGCTCCCCCCTGACGGACGAACAACGGGCGGCGATTCTGCCCCTGTTGCGCACCGCCATTAAATCAGGACGCGATCAACTCCATCAACACCATCTGGCCGGCGCGACCGGACAGTACATCGTCCAGGGACACACTTTTCTGGCGGATGCCATTCTGCAACGCATCCACGCCCTGGCGGTGGCCGGCGACACCAGCCAGGAACCATTCTGCCTGGCGGCCACAGGCGGCTACGGACGGCGCGATCTGGCCCCCTTCTCCGACATCGACCTGTTGTTCATCGTCCCGGACGAGCATGCCACGCAACCGCCTCTGGTGGAGAAGATGCTCTACATCCTCTGGGACATCGGCATGGATGTGGGTCATGCTGTCCGTACCGTGGAGGAGTGTCTGCAACAGGCGCGCCAAGAATTACAGATTCTGACCTCCATGCTCGAATCACGTTTTCTCGCTGGAAATCATAAGCTTTTTAACCACTACCGCACAACGCTCCTCAACAACGCCCTGCTTAACGATCCGTTGAGTTTCCTGCGCGCCAAGCTTTTGGAACAGAGCAAGCGTCACGAACGGTTCGGGGCATCGCTATACTATCTGGAACCCAATATCAAGGAAAATCCCGGTGGCCTGCGCGATCTGCACACCTTTGCCTGGATCTCCAAATACCGCTATCAGGTGACGCGCATCCAGGAGCTGATCCCCATGGGGATCATCACCGAGGAGGAGTTCGAGAACTTCAAGCGCTGTCGCGCCTTCCTGCGCCGGG
The DNA here is from genome assembly GCA_015231775.1 of Magnetococcales bacterium. Taxonomy (GTDB): domain Bacteria; phylum Pseudomonadota; class Magnetococcia; order Magnetococcales; family Magnetaquicoccaceae; genus Magnetaquiglobus. The sequence goes on from JADGAY010000008.1 coordinate 29,516, forward strand.
TGCGCAACGCCCTGCACTACCGCGCCGGACGACGGGACGATCGGCTCACCTTCTCCTATCAGGTGGCCATCGCCCAGGAGTTCGGCTATCAGGACCAGCCGGGCATGCTGGCGGTGGAGCGGTTCATGCGTCGCTATTACCGGGTGGCGCGTCGGGTGGGACATCTCTCCTGGATCTTTCTGCGCAAGTATCAAGACGAGCATCGCGAAGTGCTCGACTGGGACCGCCGCCACCTGGAGGACGCCTTCGAGGTGATCGGCGGCAAACTGAGCCTCACCACCCCGGAAGCGCTCCAGGAAAAACCGATCCGCATCATGCGGCTGTTCGAGGTGGCGCAACGCAATCTGCTCTCCATCCACCCGGACACGATGCGTCTGATCACCCAGAATCTCTCGTTGATCAACCGGAGTTTCCGCGCCGATGCCAAGGTCACGGCGGTGTTTCTCTCCATGCTCAACGGCAAGCGCGCGGTGGCCTGGGTGTTGCGGCGCATGAACGATGCCGGCGTCCTGGGACGCTACATCCCGGAGTTCGGACGCATCATCGGCCAGACCCAGCACGACATGTATCACGTCTTCACCGTGGACGAGCATACCATCCTGGCGGTCGAGTCGTTGCGCCACATCAGCTCGGGCAAGTTCTCCCAGGAACTGCCGATCGCCACCCAGCTCATGCAGAAACTGAACAATCCCGCCCTGCTCTATCTGGCGGTGATGTTCCACGACATCGCCAAGGGGCTGGGTCCGAACCACCACATCCGCGGCGCGGAGATCGCCCGCAAGATCTGCGAACGGATGGAACTCCCCCCCAACGACATCGAGATGATCGCCTGGCTGGTGGAGAACCATCTGATCTTCTCCCGCACCGCCTTCCGCCGCGATCTCAACGACCCGGAGACCCTGGCCTCGTTCGCCAAGCAGATCGGCACGGTGCGAAAACTCAATCTCCTGGTGCTCCTCACCGTCGCCGACATCCGCGCGGTGGGTCCGGGGGTGTGGAACCAGTGGAAGGGCAATCTGTTGCGTCAACTCTACGAACGGAGCCTCGACACCCTGGACAAGGGGATCATCTTCACCCCCGAGGAGATCGCACGTCGTGCGGAGATCCTCAAAAGCGCCACGTTCGAAATATTGGCCAAGGAGCACGCGCCAGAGCTGGTTCGGCGCCATCTGGACCGCTTCTATCCCGACTACTTCACCCACTACGCCCCGGAGATGCTCGCCGAGCACTTCGTGGCCTTGAAGGATGTCGAGGATCAACCCCTGGTGATCGTCTTCAAGCAGGTGACCAAGATCAACGCCACCCGCATGCTGGTCTACACCCCGGACCATCCGGGTCTGATGGCGCGCATCTCCGGGAGTCTGTCGGCCTCGGGGGCCAATATTCTCTCCGCGGACATCACCACCACCAAGGATGGCATGGCCCTGGACACCTTCGTGATCCAGACCCAGAACGGCGAGCCGATCGAAACCCCGGAACGGCTGGGACGGATCGAATCGACCCTGACGCGGGTGCTGGAAGGGAAACTGCGCCCGAGCGCGCTGCTGGCCAATCCACCGGCGGGATTCCGACGCAAACCGTTCGACATCTCCTTCTCCATGGAGGTGGACGACTCCCTGGACACCTTCACGGTGGTGGAGATCACCTCCCTGGACCGACCCGGCCTGCTGTTCGCGATCACGCGGGTGTTGCAGACCCAGGGCGTGCAGATCCGCGCCGCCAAGATCGCCACCTACGGCGAACGGGTGGTGGATGTCTTCTATCTGCGCGACATGTTCGGCCTGAAACTCGACCCGCGCCGCCTGGCGACCGTCGAGAAAATGCTGCGCGCGGCGGTGGACAAGCTCGAACAGCCGTGAGTCCGCGAGTGGTCGGAGTCCCGGCACCATGCCTGAATCCCACGCCTTCCGATTGACGGTTGAACGGTCGAGGTGTATTGTATGCTACATACCTACCTTTTTCGTGATCGGGTAAAAGCGCCATGAGCATCACGACCATCACCAGTCGTCAGTTCAATCAGGATGCCAGCAAGGCCAAGCGTGCCGCGCTGGACGGTCCGGTGTTCATCACCGATCGTGGCCGACCGGCGCATGTTCTGATGACGTTCGATGCCTACCGGAAGATGTCTGGAGAGGGGGCAACGATCTCCGCGTTGCTGGCCATGCCGGAAGGGGCGGAGGCGTTTGAACTGGAATGGCCGCGCTGGCATGATGTGGCCCAGGGCGCTGACCTGGCATGACCCATCTTCTGGATACCAACGTCATCTCCGAACTGCGCAAGGCGCCTCACAAAGCCCATGACCGGGTGATCGCCTGGGCGAACCGAATGGATCCGCACGCGCTGTTTCTCTCCGTCATCACGATTCAGGAACTGGAAATCGGCGTTCAATTATCCGAACGACGGGATCCCGCCCAGGGCCGAATGTTGCGCCAGTGGATGAATCACCAAGTTCTTCCAGCCTTTATCCATCGTATTCTGCCAATCGACACGGCAGTCGCCGTGCAAAGCGCGAAACTTCACGTACCGGATCCCCGTCCCATTCGCGATGGCCTGATCGCGGCAACGGCCCTGGTGCATGGCATGACCCTCGTGACCCGGAATGTCACGGATTTCGCCGCCACCGGAGTCCGACTGCTCAATCCCTGGGATTGAGACGGAACGTCCTGTTTTAATCCCGCCCCTTGCCCAAGTTGGACAAAACCCTCCGCCCCGCCTGACCGGCATGCTCCCATCCAGCTCCTGACACGCCTTCCTTCCTCTATTTAATAACTTATATAATCGACAATCCGCGGTCTCGGTTTGACAAATCGGCTCGCCTCGTTCCCCTGTCAAGCCATCCAATTCAGCATCTAGAGTTAAAGATTAAAAAACAACCACTTAACCAGACTGATCCGGTTGACGAGCAAAAAATCTTGCACCCGTATCTCACGGCATTTCGCGCATTGCTCCCTTCTATATATATGAAACTGAACAGTTATTTTAAAACAACCCCCATGGCACGAATTATGGAAAATCATTGGCATGCCGTGTCGCTCTCCCCAGGGGGGTCTCCTGGTCACTTCGGCGCTTTTCATTTGGATCGTAATTGCCATGTCAGCCACGTCTCATGCCCTGTTCGGACGCATCAAGGCCCTCGAGAACCGTCTTGACGCGTTTCTCGATCTGCTCTCCGACTCCAACATCCAATTTCGCGCCGGGATCACCTACTTCCTGGAGGCCGGAGGCAGTCACGCCGCCGTGTTCCAACAGAAGCTCAAGGAGATCGGCGCCATTCAAACCAGGGCGGAGAATCTCAAACGCCAAATCGAGGCAGAATTTCAAGAGTGGGTTCTGATTCCCGAACTCCGCGCCGATCTGGTGGGGTTGATTCATGCGCAAGGCAACCTGATCGTGCAATTCGGCGAACATCTCCAACACTTTGCCATCGAGAATCCGGTTTTTTCCCTCGAACTCCACAAGGATATCAAACTGCTCGGCGAGCAGGTCGCCCTGAGCGTCGAATCCTGCGTCATGGCCTCCCGTTCGCTGTTCCACGATCCGGGCTCCGAGCGCGATCACATCCACATGGCCAAACGCCACCATGAGGAGGCCCACACCATCGCCATGCGCCTGAAAGCCACCATCTTCACCGCAGAGCGGGGACTCGAGCAGAAAATCCATCAACGGACCTTCATCGACCGGATCTGGCATCTGGCCCTGATGGGCGAACAGGTGTGCGAAACCCTGGCCATGCATGCGTCACCTTCATCACCCTGTTTCTGGTCCCCCATGTTCTCCACCTGCGCAAGCCGCTTCAACCCGAATTTTCCATCGCGACCGGAGGGTTTCCGAATCGCCAACCGTGGCCCGAGGCCAGTGTGACCCGGGTTTGTGACTCCCTGAAACGAAAGAAGGAGAATGCCATGAAATTCACCCCTATCACCGATCTGTTCCTTGACCAGCAGGATGAGGCCTTCACCAACGCGGTGCGCAGCTTCGAACGTCAGGACTACGCCCAGGCCTTCACCGCCTTCGAGACCCTCGCCAAACAGGATGACCCCCAGGCGCAAATCAATCTGGCGATCATGCTGCGGGACGGCCTGGGACGTTCCGCCGATCCGGTCGCCGCGCTGGCCTGGCTGGAACGGGCCGTCTCCCAGGGTGACGAGATCGCCCGTGTCGAGCACACCCTGCTCAAGCAGCGCCTCACCACCGAACAGGTCGCCAGCGCCTCGTTGCGTTCCACCGAGTTGTTAATCGCCGCCTGAGCGTCAACCAGGACCGTCCGAACCGACGAAAGCAGTCGTTGGATCGGACGGTCTGGACCTTGGTTGCCATGCCTGTTTTCGCCATTCACGTCTGTTGTCACAGGACATCACGCATAGATCGAAACCATGAATACACACATCATGACCGAAAAAATGCAAACCTCCTTGCTCCCGCTTATCCAAAACCCACTCACCCGCTTCAAGGGGTGGCAGATTCCGGGTGATGTCTGGGGAGGGATCACGGCGATGATGGTCGCCCTGCCCTCGGCGGTGGCGTTCGGTGTCACCATCTTCGGGGTGATCGGACCGGACTTCATCCCCTTCGGCGCCCTGGCCGGCATCATCGGCACCTTTGCCCTGGGGATCGTCGCCTCGACCCTGGGGGGCACGGACCGGCTCATCAGCGCCCCCTGCGCCCCAGCCGCCGCCCTGTTGTCGGCATTCGCCCTGGGACTGGTACAACAGGAGACCGCTCCGCTCACCATCGTGCTCATGGTGACCGTGATGTCGATCCTCACCGGCGCCTTCCAGGTGATGATCGGCATGCTCAAGGTGGGCAATCTGATCAAATACATCCCCTACACCGTGGTGAGCGGTTACCTGACCGGCGTGGGCATGACCATCATCGGCAGCCAGATCCCGAAGTTCTTCGGCGTGACCAGTGGCCTGCCCTGGTGGCAGACCATCCTCACCCCGGCCAACTGGGATCATCGCGCCCTGGCGGTCGGAGCCACCACCGCCCTGGTGATGGCCTTTGGCCCGAAATTGACCAAGGCGGTACCCGGCACCATCCTGGGTATTTTCGCGGGTTTACTGGTCTATTTCGGTGCCGCGATCTTTGATTCAAGCCTGTTGATCCTGGAGAACAACAAACTGGTGATCGGCTCCCTGGGTTCGGTGGGTGGGGGGTTTCTGGACTCGATCATGAACCGCTGGCGCGAAATCGGTGACATGCGCCTGAGCCAACTGGCCAGCCTGTTCGGCAGCGCCCTGACCCTGGCGGCCCTGCTCTCCATCGACACCCTCAAGACCTGCGTGGTGCTCGATCAGATGACCCGCAGCCGCCATGACTCCAACCGGGAGTTGGTCGCCCAGGGGGTGGCCAACATGTTCTCCTCGGCAGTGGGCGGCGTGGCCGGGGCCGGCCAGATGGGCTCCACCCTGGTCAACCTGGTGAGCGGCGCGCGCACCCGCATCTCCGGCATCGTCGAGGGGATCTCCGCCCTGGTCGCCGCCCTGCTGCTCAACTCCTTCATCTCCTGGATTCCGGTGGCATCCCTGGCCGGCATCCTGATCGTGGTCGGCGTGCGCATGATCGACAAGGAGCCCCTGCGGTTTCTCAAATCCAAGGATACGATCTTTGATTTCGCGGTGGTGGCCGCCGTGGTGATCGTGGCGTTGACCGTCAGTCTGATCGCCGCCTCCGCGGTCGGGGTGCTGTTGTCGATTCTGCTGTTCGTGCGCGAACAGGTGGGCGGGGCAGTGGTGCGCAATCGCTACTCGATCCATGAATTCCCCTCGCGTCGCGTCCGCTCCGAGGAGGAGACCCTGGTGCTCGACCAGACCGGCGAACGGGCGGTGGTCTATGAACTCCAGGGCAGCCTCTTCTTCGGCACCACCTATCTGTTCTACTCCACCCTGGAACCGGATCTGAAGAAGGCCGACTACCTGATCCTGGACTTCCGGCGCGTCACCTCCATGGATGTCACCGCCGCCCATACCCTGCACGTCATCCAGGAGAGCCTGCACGAACGCGGGGCCACCCTGATCTTCAGCGATGTCCGTTCCGCCCTGCCCAATGGCAAGAACCTGCGCGAGTTCCTCGACCAGACCGGCATCACCACCGACGCCAACGCCTTGATCTTCTCCGGCGTCGAGTCGGCCATCGAATGGGTCGAAAACGCCATTCTGGCCACGGACGGCCACAGCGGAAACGGCGATCATCCGCCCTTGTCCCTCGGCGAGATCGATCTGTTCAAAAGTCACGCCGACGACACCCTCGACGACCTGCGCGGCTGCATCACCGAACGGACGGTCAAGGCCGGGGATCTGATCTACAAGTTCGGACAGGCGGGGAACGAGATCTACTTCGTGCGCAAGGGGTGCGTGAACGTGCAATCCTATCTGAGCGACAACCGGCTGCATCACCTCTCCACCATCGGACGGGGGGATTTCTTTGGCGGGTTGTCGTTTCTGGATGGCAAACCGCGGGGCAACGAGGCGCTGGTGGTCGAGGAGGTGGAACTTTACGTGTTGTCGCGAGAGAATTTCATGATGCTGGCCGAGCGGCACAAGCGGTTGGCGATCAACATTCTCACCGCCCTCACCCGCACCCTGACCGTGCGTCTGCGCAACGCGGACAACAAATTGCGCATGCTCTACGACTGATCTTTCCTCCCGAGGGTCATCCGACCCGCTCCGGCGACAAAAAAAGCCGCTGGAGCGGGTATGGGGATGAAATATGGGAGCAAATCGTCTGCGACAACCAAGGCCTGGATCCACGGATTTGCGCCTGCATGATTATTTTAATCATTATCATCAACCTTTAATTTCAAACAATTCCAAAACAATCATCATCGAACAAGGAGACATCACCATGGGCGGATCCAGCACCACCTTTTCCAAACTCACCAACCGCGTCTTTCCCCGCATGCCGAACTTCTACGGCCTGATTCTGGAGCAGTGCGAACTGGCCAACCAGACCGCGGCCCTGCTCGAGGATTATGTGCAAACCGGCAACAGATCCCGTGCCGACATGATCCTGAAACTCGAACAGGATGCCGACACCCTGCGCCGTCGCAACCTGGATGTCTTGAAGAACGCCTTTGCCACCCCGATGGATCGCGAAGACATCTACCGCGCCTACATGACCGTGGATTGCGTGATCAGCCATGCCCACAACATCGTCTCCGAGATGGATACCCTGGGCATCCAGACCGATCCCTTCATCACCGAAATGATCGCCACCCTGCGCAACGCGGTGGAGACCCTGAGTTCCGGCTACAAGAAGCTCGCCTCCTCCCCGGCGGACTCCGACACGGATGCCCAGTTGGTGGGACTGGCCAAGAAGAAGATCGAAAAGAGCTTCCGCGCCGCCCTCGCCAAGCTCTTCGAGGGTGACGAGTATGTGCGGAAGATGAAAGAGAAGCAGGAAGGGGCCGAGGCCCAGGCCATGATGTACGTGATGGACATCTTCAAGCGGCGCGAGGTCTATCGCCAGATCTTCGATGCCGCCATCGACATGGGGGATGCGGGCGAGGTGCTGCATGACATCGTGATCCAGGTCGCCTGATCCCCTGGCGTGACATGGCGCGCCGCGCCATGTCACCGAAGGCCCGGCTCTCCACCTCATTGCTTAAGAATCGAAGCGCATCCAACCAGGGAGCAACTCGGAGTCACATGGACACCAGTCTCATTCACACCCTGATGTGGACAACCATCGTCGTTGTCCTGATTTTCGACTACACCAACGGCTTTCACGATGCCTCCAACATCGTCGGCAGCATCATCGCCTCCCGCGCCATGACCCCGATCCAGTCGGTGATCGTGGTGGCCTTCTTTGAAATGCTCGGCCCGTTTCTGGCCGGGACCGCCGTGGCCAACACCATCGGCAAATTCATCACCCTCAGCGATCTGCCCCCCAACATCTCGATTGTCGTGCTGCTCTGGGGACTGTTCGGCGCGATCTTCTGGAACCTCTTGACCTGGTGGGTGGGGTTGCCCTCCTCCTCCTCCCACGCCCTGGTGGGGGGTCTGGCCGGCGCGGTGATCGTGGCCGCGGGTAGCGATCATGTGCTCTGGGGCTTCCAGGAACTGGCCACCAAAGGCCAATTCACCGGCGTCACCAAGGTGATCCTGTCGTTGATCCTCTCCCCGGTCCTCGGATTCGTCGTCGGATATATCTTCAACAACATCATTGGCTTCCTGCTCACCCCGTTCAGCCCCAAGGCCAACAACTGGTTGAAGCGGCTCCAGTACGTCAGCGCCGCCAGCCTGGCCTTCTCCCACGGCTCCAACGACGCCCAGAAGAGCATGGGCATCATCACCCTCGTCCTGGTGCTCGGCGGCTCCCTGCCCAAGTTCGAGGTGCCCAACTGGGTGATCCTCGCCTGCGCCCTCTGCATCACCATGGGCATCATGTCCGGCGGCTGGCGCATCGTGCGCACCATCGGCTTCGGCATCTACAAAGTGCGTCCGCAACACGCCTTCGCCGCGCAACTCACCGCCGGCTCGCTGATCTTCGGCGCGGCGCTGTGGGGGGCGCCGGTCTCCACCACCCACATCGCCAGCTCCGCGATCATGGGCGTGGGCACCTCGGAGAAACCCAAGGCGGTCCGCTGGGCCAAGGCCTCCGAGATCGTCAGCACCTGGGTGATCACCATTCCGGGCTCCGGCGCGGTGTCGGCACTCACCTACTGGATCTTCGCCACCATCGCCTATTGAAACCTGCCAGAACTGGAAACACATGGGCAGGGGAGTTGTCGCTCCCCTGGCCCATCTCCAGCTCCCAACCGTGGATGATATTGACATTCAATAATAATCCCCCTATCCTGTCTGCTTGGATGGGATGAACAGCGCCCCGCCAACGCCGACTCACACCCCTTTGCCGCGTCCGTGCCACCCCTGGTCCGATTTGCTCTCCATAAAAAAGACAAGGATACCATCCGGTCCACGCGCTGCGTGACAGGACCACCATGAATCTGTTCCGATTGATCACCCATCACCGAATCGTCATCGGCATCGCCCTCTTCGGCACCGCACTCTCCCTGCTGGCCTTCGACGCCCTGCGGGCGCAACTCGACCATCACTCGCGACTGGAGTTCCAGTGGCTCTCCCGTGACCGGGCACAAGCGGTGCAACGCGGTCTGGAGGAGGCAATCCAGGCCGTGGAGCTTCTGGGCGAGCTGATTCGGGTCCACGAACATGGACCCGATGAATTCGCACAACTGGTCAAACCCTTTTCCGACCAACACCGATCATTGCACGATCTGGTCTGGATCCTCCCCAAGGTGGTCCAGAGCCCCCAACCCCGCGACCACCGCGGCACCTCCCCCTTTCCGCCAGGACACGATTTCCACGCCGACGCGCGGATTCACACGCTCACCACCCGAGCGATGACACACAACGGCACGGTGGCCACCACCATCGATCACGCCTTTCCAGACCACGACAACGCGGTGGGAGGCGCCCTGCTGGTGGTGACCCCCTTGAGTCCGGGTGAACGGAGCGAATCCGACCGACCGACCGAGACGGCGCACTTTCTGCTTGCCGTCTTCGATCTGGAGGTGATCGTCCAACATGCGATCCGTCTGCTGGAACCGCGCGGGGTACAGATCCTGATTCTGGAGTCCGACGAGCAGGGGAAGAAACGGTTCATCGAATCCTATTTCAGTCGCCTGGATGCCACGCCCCATGATCCGGTGGACGATACCAACTGGCATGCCTGGCTGACCCGACAGCCGCATCTGGTCAAACAGGAGATCACCGTCGCGGACCGGCGCTGGACCATCATCACCACCCCGGCCAGCCGGCTTTTGAGCGGCGAGGAGTTTCCGCGGACGCCGTGGATGATTCTGGCCGGCGGTCTGATCATCACCTTGATCTTGACCCTGTTCTTTCTCCATGTCGAAAGCAATCTCGAAGAGAAGAACCGCCTCAACCAGGAGTTGAAACAGTCGATCCAGAAGCTCAAGATCCTGTTCAACCAGTATCCGGATACCCTCATGAGCGTGGACCAGAAGGGCACTGTTCTGCTCTCCAACCAACCCGAGCTGAGACGGATGGAGGAGTTGTTCACCCCGGAACAGGCCGAACTGCGTGAATGGCATGTGCAAGCCCTGCACAAGGTGCACGCCACCGGCGAAATGGACCATTTCCAGTATCCCGACTCCGACACCCAATGGCGGGAGGTCCGTTTCGTGCCGATCCGGGTGGATGGGGTGATCGCGGAGGTGATGATTCTAAGCGCGGACATCAGCGAAAAACATGCCCAACAGGAACAGGCGCTGCGCTATGCCCGTCTGGCCTCGCTGGGGATTCTCGCCGCCGGCATGGCCCACGAGATCAACAATCCCAACAACACCATCCAGTTCAACATCGCCACCCTGATACGCGGCTGGCCGGACATGACGGCGGTGTTGCGCCAATATCGCCTCGAACACGGGGAGTTCGCCGTGGGCGGGGTGCCGGTGGAACAGGCCCTGGAGATGCTGCCGCGACTCCTGGAGAGCATCCTGGCCAATGCCAAACGGATCACCGGGATCGTCCAGAACTTGAAACACATGGCCAGACCCGATCCCGAAGGACGCCTGTTCCGGGTGGAATTCCACAAGGTGATCCGCAATGTGGTGTCGATCATGCAGCACCCCATACGCAAGCATACCGACCATTTCAGCGTCGAACTTCCGGATGATCTACCTGATCTTCAAGGAAATCCCCTGCAGTTGGAACAGGTGTTCATCAATCTGGTGCTCAACGCCCTGGAGTCCCTGCCCAACCGCGCGGCGCGGGTCTCTCTTGACGGCCAGGTGTCCGAGGACCGACAATGGATCATCATCCGGGTGACGGATGAGGGATGTGGCATGTCGGAGGAGGCACTATCCAACATGTTCACCCCGTTTTTCACCACCAAGGGGGAACAGGGGGGGCTCGGCATGGGGCTGTCGATCGTCTGGGACATCGTGCATCGTCACAAGGGTACCATCGAGACCACCTCCAGACCAAACCAGGGAACCACCATTCAAGTCACGCTGCCGGTCAACCATCCACGGCTGGAAACATGACCAATCCGCTCCAGACGCCCGCGTCGCAACCACCGCTGGTGCTGTTCGTGGACGACGAGGCCGACGAACTGCTCGCGACGCGCTATCTGCTCGAGGCCCACGGCATCGCGCCGGTGGCCACCCTCGAAGACCCGAGGGAGGCCCAGGCGTTCGTCGCCGCCACCCCTCCGGCCATGATCATCCTGGATCTGATCATGCCCCATCTGCCAGGTCAGCAACTGCTCACCCGCCTGGTGCGCGACCACCCGTCCGTGCCGGTGGTGGTGATGACCGCCTCCCAGGATGTGGAAACCGCCATCGCCTGCATGAAGGAAGGGGCCTTCGACTATCTGGTCAAACCGGTCGAGGAGAGCCGTCTGGTCTCATCGGTGCGCCATGCCCTGGAGGTGTGCGCCCTGCGGCGTCACATCGGCGTGCTGCGTCACACCCTGCTCAACCAAAAACTCAAACATCCCGAGGCCTTCGCCAGCATACTCACCCGGCATGGCAAGATGATCTCGGTGTTCCAGTACATCGAGGCGATCGCCGAATCCCCGGAACCGGCCCTGATCACCGGTGAGACCGGCGTGGGCAAGGAGATGATCGCCGAGGCCATCCATCGCCTGAGCCGACGCCCCGGACGTCTGGTGACCGTGAACGTGGCGGGACTGGACGACACCCTCTTCTCCGACACCCTGTTCGGCCACATGAAGGGGGCCTTTTCGGGGGCGGAGAAGGATCGCGAGGGGTTGATTACCCAGGCTGCGGAGGGGACGCTGTTTCTCGACGAGATCGGCGATCTGACCCCGGCCTCCCAGGTGAAGCTGCTGCGGTTGTTGCAGGATGGCACCTACTATCCCCTCGGCTCCGACATCCCCAAACTGAGCCGGGCACGCATCGTGGCCGCCACGAACCGCAACCTGCAACAACTGATGACCAAGGGGAGCTTCCGGCAGGATCTCTTCTTCCGGCTTTCGAGCCACCCCCTCGAAATCCCGCCGTTGCGCAAACGGGCCGATGATCTGCCTTTGTTGATCGATTTCTTTTTGCAAGAGGCCAGCGCGGCCATGGACAAACCGGGACTGCGGGTGCCCGAGGAGCTGTACACCCTGTTGTCGGTGTATCATTTTCCCGGAAACGTCCGGGAGTTGCGCGCCTTGATCTTCAACGCCGTGGCCAAACACCGTTTTGGGGCGATTCTCTCCATGGAGAGCTTCAAGGAGGTGATTCAGGCCACGCAGCGCTCGCCGCGTGAGAACCTGGACGACGGCGATGGGGAGGGCGGGAGCTGTCTGGAGATTCCGGGACGGTTCCCGACATTGAAGGATGCGGAGGATTTTCTGATTCAAGAGGCCATGCGTCGCGGCGGGAACAATCAAGGCATCGCCGCCACCCTGCTCGGCATCAGCCGCCAAACCCTCAACTACCGCCTCTCCACCCGCCGCCGGGAGTCGTGACAAGGACCGCCGCCTGGAGTCGTGATACGGCGGGCCGCCCTCCTCGCGTCATCCGTGAGTCGGTGAAATGGATATGCCGCGCCCGAATTCCGGCCCCCGGATTCTGCCACCCATCTTAGGGTAAGTCCGCATTATCCATGATCAAAATCATCACTACCGCCGACGACTATGGCCTGAGTTCCGGCATGAACCAGGCCATGCACGACCTGTTCGAGAAGGGTGCCTTGTGTCGCGCCTCGGCCATGGCCACGGGCGAGGCGCTCGAAGCGGGGCTGGCGCGCATCGCCCCTGAACACCGCTCCAGACTCGGGGCGCATCTCTGCCTGATCGAGGAGCCCCCGGTCTCCCCGCCGGAGCGCATCCCCTCCCTGCTCGC
>JADGAY010000177.1 GCA_015231775.1 Magnetococcales bacterium
TGTCGATCACCTGCCAGAAGCGCGAGGCGTCCGGATAGGTGGGGATGCCCTCGAAGATCAGGGTGGTGGCGCCGTTGGCGAGGGGACCATAGACGATGTAGCTGTGACCGGTGATCCAGCCCACGTCGGCGGTGCACCAGTAGACATCCCCGTCATGATAGTCGAAGACGTAGCGATGGGTGATCGAGGCATAGAGGATGTAACCGCCGGTGGTGTGCAGCACCCCCTTGGGCTTGCCGGTGGAGCCGGAGGTATAGAGGATGAAGAGGGGATCCTCGGCATCCATCGGCTCGGCGGGGCAATCCGCGGAAGCGGCGGCCACGGCGTCGTGATACCAGACATCACGGGCCGGATCCATCGGCATCGGGGTGCCGGTCAGGCGCACGGTGAAAACGGTATGCACCGATGGGCAGACCTTGATCGCCTCATCGACGTTGACGCGCAACGGGATTTTCTTCGCGCCGCGCACCCCCTCGTCGGCGGTGATCACCGCGCAGCTCTGGGCATCCTGGATGCGATCCTTCAACGACTCGGGGGAGAACCCACCGAAGACCACCGAGTGGATCGCGCCGATGCGGGTGCAGGCCAGCATGGCCACCGCCGCCTCGGGGATCATCGGCATGTAGATGCAGACACGATCGCCCTTCTTGATGTTGCGCGCCTTCATGGCGTTGGCGAAACGACACACCTCCTCGTGCAGTTGACGGTAGGTGATCTTCTTGGCGTTGTTCGGATCATCCCCTTCCCAGATGATCGCGGTCTGATCGCCACGGCTCTCCAGATGACGATCCAGGCAGTTGTAGGAGACGTTGACCTTCGCCCCCTCGAACCAGCGGATGTGCGCCTTGTTGAAGTCGTAGTCGAGAACCGTGTCCCACTTCTTGAACCAGTGAATCGTCTTTTCGGCCTGCTCGGCCCAGAACCCTTCCGGATCCTGAACGGAACGGGCATACATGGCATCGTATTGCTCGCGATTGATCCATGCCTTGGATGCGACCTGAGGGGGAACGGAATAGATTTTGTCACTGCTCATACCATGGACTCCTTGGAAACGTGCTTTGCTCGGGTGACATTGTTGGAAGTGATATTCCTCGATTTACAACCGGCAGTACCATCATGGAAAGATGATCATGGTGCAATGCAGCATAATTCTCGCTCCAATTATAGTGCAATGCAGCATCAAACCCCTTGTATCCCCCGGGAATTCGCGGCCTTCCCACGCGAACTGCCTTGATTTTTCCTCGTTCCGCATGGAAAACGAGTATCCCGCCCCCTCGGGAAGCTATACATAAGGGGAAATCAGGATTTTGTCAAAGTTAATTCGCCATCACTCCTTTCCCAGGTTCGAAAAGCCTTGTTGCGCCGCAATAAAATACGATCTGAAAGCTCGTTCATCAGAAATTAATATTCAAACTTTCCTTAACAGGAGATTGATAAGGAAATTTCAAATTATTTCAATGGAGATCGCAACCCCGTTCGCAAGCGACCGAAGCGATCGAAAAGCCTTGAGAACCGGAATGGGCACCGGAGGGAATGGGGAAACGGAAGAGAATCACCTGGTCCGGCCCGACCAGTCGGGGGCGGCGGTGAAAGCGGTGAGAATGACAAGCACCCGCGCCACGAGATCTCCCTGGCACGGGTGCGTCCAAAGCGGATTCCGGGATGACCGGTTTGTATGGTTCCATCGAGTTCCCCCCTCCATGGTGTCACGAGCCTGCAATCAATGGTTCTACGACTGCTCTCCCTTGATTCCGAGAAAATAGCGCACGGCCAGACAGATCACGCCCGCCATCAGGAAAATCAGACTGCCACCCGCGGAAGGGGTGGTCTCCAAAACCGCCTCTTGCGGATGGTCCGGATTGACCCACACCCGCAGCGATTTATCCACCGGATACCGGCGCACGATCCGATCGGCGAAATCACGGGAGACGAAGGCCTGATCCCCGATGCCGAATTCGATCCGCTCCGCACTCCAAAGGCGCCTGTCAAAGACGTAGACATACTCCACGCGGGTCCGATGCAGCCAGCTCCCCCAGAACGGGTGCTGGCCGTCCGACGAGGCGAGGTGACGCGATTGAACCACCTTGCCATCCACGACAGGCCAGGAACTGGCCAGGACCGCCTGCCGCCAGGGATTGGCCCCCGCGAGGATGAGGAGCACCCCCGCCAGGAGCATGACCTGACGCAAGACCAGGAATGGCCCGTGGCGTTGATTATCCCGGTGGGGTGGTGAAACGCGGGGAGCGCGCTTTTGGAAGGAGTCTCCAGGCGGCGACTCGTCCGGATGGGCGTGCTCGTCGCCCACGCCCACCCAAGATCGCCATTCAACCGGACCCATGCCGCGAAAAGCCGTCATGAACATGGTACACTCCGTTTTATCCAACAAACGACACGTTTCACCACCCTCCGGGATCCCGAAGAACCTTCCTCACCTAAAGGGCGAGCCCCCCCGCCCCACCCATGGAAACCCCCATGCGGGGGTTCCCGCGTGCCGACTCAATCCTCCTTCAGACCCGAGGGCGGCACATCCCGACGCGCATGACCGGTATAGAGCTGTCTGGGACGACCGATCCCCTCTTCCGAGCCGATCATTTCGTTCCACTGGGCAATCCAGCCGATGCAGCGGGAGACCGCGAAGATCACCGTGAACATGTTGGTGGGGATCCCCATGGCCGACAGAATCACCCCCGAATAGAAGTCCACGTTCGGATAGAGCTTCTTGCGCACGAAATAGTCATCTTCGAGGGCGATCCTCTCAAGCTCCAGGGCAATGTGGAACAGGGGGTCGTAGGCATGCCCCATCGCTTCGAGAACCTCCTTGGCGGTCTTGCGCAGAATCTGGGCGCGGGGATCGAAATTCTTGTAGACCCGATGACCAAACCCCATCAGACGGAACGGATCCTTGGGATCCTTGGCCCGTTTGATGAACTCGGGGATGCGCTCGACGCTGCCGATCTCGCGCAGCATCTTGAGCACCGCCTCGTTGGCTCCCCCATGAGCCGGACCCCACAACGAACCCACACCCGCCGAAATGGCGGCAAAGGGGTTGGCCTGGGACGAGCCGGCCAGACGCACGGTGGAGGTCGAGGCGTTCTGTTCGTGATCGGCATGCAGGATCATGATCTGATCCATGGCCCGCGCCATGATCGGCGAGACCTTGTACTCCCCGCACGGCGTGGCGAACATCATGTGCAGGAAGTTCTCGGCATAGTTCAAATCATTTTTCGGATACATGAACGGTTGGCCCATGTAATACTTGTAGGCCGCCGCCGCGATGGTCGGCATTTTGGCGATGATCCGGAAGGCCGAAACCAGACGATGACGCGGATCACGAATGTCGATGGAGTCGTGATAGAAGGCCGAAAGCGCGCCCACCACCCCCACGAGAATCGCCATCGGATGGGCATCGCGCCGGAACCCCCGATACATCTGCGCGAGCTGCTCGTGCATCATCGTATGGTTGGTGACGATGCGCCGGAAATCCTTGTTCTCCGCCTCGGTGGGCAACTCGCCGTTGAGCAGCAGGTAACAGACCTCCAGGTGGTCACAGCGCTCCACCAATTGCTCGAGCGGATAGCCGCGATACAACAAAATCCCCTCCTCGCCATCGATGAAGGTGATGTCGCTCTTGCACGAGGCGGTAGATCGAAAACCCGGATCCAGGGTGAACAGACCCAACTCGTTGTAGAGGTGGGTGATATCAAAAACGGAGGGCCCCTCGCTTCCATGCAGAATGGGAAATTCGACTTCGCGGTTGGTGCGGTTGTCGCGAATGGTGACGGTATCCTTGGACATTCATCTCTCCTTGACGTGGGTCTTTTGTAACAATAACCGTGCTGGAAACATAAAGAACGACAATCAGGTCACCCCCTCACACCTCACCCAGACGACTCAACTCGTGCACGCGCGACACCGAACGTCGCCAGGCAAACGCCGCCGGCCCATCGGTACAGGCCTCATCCAATGAGACATTTCCGCGCACGCGCAAGGGGATGCGATGTTCGTATAACAGATCCACCAGCACCACGAAGCGCATGGCGGCATCGGCGTCGTCCGGGGAGAGTTCTGGAAGACCGGAGATGATCACGGTCTTGGCCCTGGCGCAGAGATTCATGTATTCGGCGCGTCCGAGCGCGGTGTTGCAGAGTGCGTCGAAACCGAACCAGTAGACGCCGTTCTCGCTCCCCTGGGCCGCCACACGCACATGTCGCAACTCGACGGTGGTCGGGGCGGCATGCTGCCCCGTCAGGTGAACGAACAGCTCCTCGGCGCCCAGGGTGGCGGCATTGTGCGCCCCCGAAACCCGCCGCCGCCAATCGACGCCGGTGCCCAATTCGCAAACATGGATGCGGCTCTTGAGACGATCGATGAAGGGCAACACGCTCGCGCGGTTGAAGCCATCCTGAAACAGATGGTCCGGGGCCCAGTTGGAGGTGGCGCACAGGGTGACCCCGCAATGGTGCAACGCGGAGAGCAGCCGCCCCAGCAACACCCCATCGGCGATGGTGGTGATGTAGAACTCGTCGAAGCAGAGCAGCCGCGCCTCGCCGGAGAGCTGGCTGGCCACATGCAGCACCAGATCCACCCCGCCCGGCGGCTTGGCGTGATGGAGCCGGTGGTGCAACTCCTCCATGAACGGATGGAAATGGACACGCCGTTTCTCGGCGATCGGCACGCTGTCGAACAGCCATTGCATCAACAGGGATTTCCCGCGCCCCACGTCCCCATGCAGATAGACGCCGCGCACGTCGGGAAGATCGCCATCCACGCCACGCCACACCTCGACCCCACGCCACAAGGTGCGATGGACCGGACGGCGCACCCCCTCGGCGACACGATCCAACAAGGGCAGTACCGCTTCCTGAAGAGGATCCCGATGAATCGACCCCTCCTCCAGGGCCCGATGCCAATGCCAACTGGGACCGAGAGGACACGACTGGAGAGTCGGTTCCGGCCAAGGCACCTCCCAGGGGAATAACGCTCGCGAATACACGGTCATGGAAACCGCTCCTTCAGGGACGAAAAAAATAACACTAAAATTAAGAAAAATATATTTAATGGTTAATAAATCCAGCTTATCAAATTGGCCACACTTGCTGTTGCGTTATCGAAATCTGACTATATCAGAAGAGGCTAATATCAATAAAAGCGAATATTAGTGTGGCCTGATATTGAATTGTTAAAGAATCACGCCGGCTCTGGTGACCATCCAAATGATCGGAAATGCATGATACACGACTCCATGAACGATTTGAAGGAGTTTATTGCGTCGCAACGAAATTTTTCTTGCACTATTGCCAAACCCGCTGCATCCTATTGGCGCGTCTCCTGGGAGAGGGAATAGACCTCCTCCACCTGAGATCACCATGAAGCGGAAAAATTTTTTGCGGCGCATCATAGTTCCGCTTGACTTTGTTCTCCCCGTCCTGCTAGGCTCCCAACCCGTCCGGCAGGCCGGATAACGCTCTCCTCGTCTCTTGTTCCTGGATGCTGACCATGCGCGGCGAACACGTTAGTCCTCAAAAAATCGACTCCTCTCAAAGCCCATCCCAGGGTGGAGTCATTCACTATTCTGATGATCCCCGTGATGCGGGCTGGGTCAAGCAGAATATCCCCTGTCAAAGCGCCTGTCCGGCTGGAACCAACGTTCCGGCCTACATCCGCGCCATCGCCGAGGGCAAACATGGTCTCGCCTACGAGATCAATCGCGACGCCAACGTCCTCCCCGGCGTGCTCGGACGGATCTGTTCGCGCCCCTGCGAGTCGGCCTGCCGCCACGGCTGGGCCGGCAATGGCGATCCGGTCGGCATCTGCAATCTCAAGCGCTCCGCCGCCGACATGAAAGATGTTGGACACCGCATCACCGAACGTCTCTACGCCCCGACCGGCAAGCGGGTGGCG
>JADGAY010000009.1:0-38712 GCA_015231775.1 Magnetococcales bacterium
CCCAGCCGCGCACCGGCAAGACCATGCTCATGCAGAGCATCGCCCACGCCATCGCCGAGAACCATCCCGAGGTGATCCTTCAAGTGTTGCTCATCGATGAGCGACCCGAGGAGGTGACCGACATGAAGCGGTCGGTCAAGGGTGAGGTGGTCTCTTCCACCTTCGACGAACCGGCCACCCGTCACGTTCAGGTGGCGGAGATGGTCATCGAGAAGGCCAAACGGCTGGTCGAACACAAGCGTGACGTGGTGATCCTGCTCGACTCCATCACCCGTCTGGCGCGCGCCTACAACACCGTGGCCCCCTCTTCCGGCAAGGTGCTCTCCGGTGGTATCGACGCCAACGCCCTGCAGCGTCCCAAGCGGTTTTTCGGCGCGGCGCGCAACATCGAGGAGGGTGGATCCCTCACCATCATCGCCACCGCGCTCGTGGAGACCGGTTCGCGCATGGACGAGGTGATCTTCGAGGAGTTCAAGGGCACCGGCAACATGGAGGTGAGTCTGGATCGCAAGCTTGTCGAGCGGCGCATCTTCCCGGCCATCGACATCGCCCGTTCCGGCACCCGCAAGGAGGAGCTGCTGATCGACAAGGACGATCTGAGCAAGCTTTGGGTGTTGCGTCGCATCCTGTTGCCCATGGGCTCTCAGGATTCGATGTCTTTTCTCCTGGACAAAATCAAGGCAACCAAGAATAATGCGGAATTTTTCTCCAGCATGAACAATTGATGGTCAAGGAAGGACAGCCATGAAAAACGATATCCATCCCCAGTACAAAGACGTCACCTACACCTGCATTGGTTGCGGTCATGTTTTCAAGACCCGTTCCACCGGTTCGGATCTGACCTTGGGCGTCTGCTCGGAGTGTCATCCCTTCTACACCGGCAAGCACAAGCTGGTGGACACCGCGGGTCGTGTTGAGCGGTTCATGCAGAAGTATGGCAAGCAGCAGTACACTGGCAAGCAAGCCAAGCACTGATTGATCTTGGGGAAGCAGGGGGGGGTGAAGGGCGTGGGACATTCGTTCCACGCCCTTTCTCTGTTTGTGATTTCCGGATGATGGAGCGTCGAGCCCTGGCGGGCGGTGGTGCGTGGGTTTGAGGTTCCAGGGGACGTGGGACCGAAGCTCTTCGGCTTGATCCCTGGATCTCCACCCAACAAAAAACCCCCCGTTTCCGGGGGGCTCTTTGGCTTTCATCCAATCTCAAACCCATCCATCAGTGAACCTTGGCCCAGATGCGCCGCTTGACCGCATAGAACATCACCGTCAAGATCACCAGATACAACATCACCTTGAGACCAAGCGCCTTGCGCTCCATGAGGGTCGGCTCGGCAGCCCAGGCCAGAAAGGTCACCACATCCTGGGACATCTGCTTCAACGAACTTTCCACCCCGTCCGGATAGGTCACCGAACCATCGTTGATCGGCTGCGGCATGGCCAGAAAATGACCTGGGAAGTACTTGTTGAAGTTCTCATTGGCCTGAATGCGCGTCAGGATCTCCTTGACCTTGTCGGGTTGATGGGCATCCACCCCCAACGCCGAAGAGAGCTCCTTCAACTCGCCTTCCGACAGAACGCCATCCTCCATCACCTTCTGCACCAGGGCACGATCGGCATCGGTCAGATAGCCGGTCAAAACCGCGTAGGTGTAATCCTCATACCCCTTGCGCGCCTTGGTGATCAAAGAGAGATCCGGCGGCAAGACACCAAAGGTGTCCTTGGCGGCCACGGGATCCATGGGGCTGGTCATGCGGTCCTTCTTGTTGTGACTCTGCGCCTCGGCCAACGCGATCACCTCGGCCTCGGAAAAGCCAAACTGCTTTAATGCGTCGAACTTGATGTACTTGATGGAGTGGCAGGCCATGCACACCTCCACCGCCACGCGGGCACCACGCTTGAGGGCGGCTTGATCGAACTGCCCGAAGATCCCGTGAAACCCCCAGGACTGCGTGGGCAGCGCGGGACCACCGGAGGCCAAAGCCGGTTGGGGAAGAACCACCGCCGCCGCCAGGGCCACGGTTTTAAGGAATTTCATGAAGTCCATGTTGGCATGCTCCCCTTCTTACAAACTTTTGGGCACGGGTTGGGGTTTCTCGATATCGAACGCGGTGATGATCCACAACAGGATGAAATACCCGAAGTAGATGGCCGTGCAGGTGCGACCCACGACGATCAACGGCAGGGCGCCGTTGAAACGGGTGGCATCCGCCGGATTGTACCCCACCCAGCCCAACAGGAAGCAGTCGATGACGAAAATCCAAAAGAGTTGACGGCTCAACGGACGATAGCGGAACGAACGAACCGGGGAGCGATCCAGGAAAGGCAGGATAAACAGAATGGCGATGGCGGCGATCATGGCGATGACACCGGCCAGCTTGCTGAAAGATCCCAAAAAGTCAATCGAACGCAGGATGGCATAGAAGGGAAGGAAATACCACTCTGGCACGATGTGGGCCGGGGTCTGCATCGGATTGGCCGGGATGTAGTTGTCCGGTTCCAGGAAGAAGTTGGGAATGAAGAAGACAAAGGCGCAATAAACCAGCAAAAACACCCCCATCGCAAAGAGATCCTTGATGGTGATGTAGGGGTGGAACGGGATGGTATCCTTGTGCTCGTCGAGATCGATGCCATCCGGATTGTTGGAGTGGACCGCGTGCAGGGCCCAGAGGTGGATGATCACCACGCCGAAGATCACGAAGGGCAACAAGAAGTGCAAGGCGAAAAAGCGGTTCAGAGTGGGATCACCCACCGCGAAACCACCCCAGATCCAGATGACCAGCTCCTCGCCAACCACCGGAATGGCGCTCATCAGGTTGGTGATCACCGCGGCGCCCCAGTAGGACATCTGACCCCAGGGCAGGACATAGCCCATGAAGGCGGTGGCCATCAGGAGGAAGAAGATGATGATCCCGAACCACCAGAGGATCTCGCGGGGGGCGCGATAGGAGCCGTAGTACATGCCACGCAGGATGTGGACGTAAACGGTGATAAAGAAGAAGGTCGCGCCGTTGGCGTGCATGTAACGCAACAACCAGCCGTAGTTGACATCACGCATGATGTGTTCGACCACATCAAAGGCTTGATTGGCGTCCGCCTTGTAGTGCATGGCCAGGAACAGCCCGGTCAAGAGCATGACAATGAGACAAAAAAGAGCCAATGAACCAAAAACCCACCAATAGTTGAGGTTTTTGGGCGTTGGGTATTCGGTGGCTTGACTTTTGATCAAAGCCGTGACGGGCAGACGAGCATCCACCCAATCCATGATCGATTTAGACACCGTGAGGACTCCTTGCGTGGCGCACTTTTTGGTGAGGATGGTTCTTCATGAGGCGTTTCATGGTCCGGATCAGCCGACCGACTTGCCGATCACGAGGGTCTTGTCATCCTTGAAGGCATAGAAGGGGACTTCAAGGTTCTTGGGAGCCGGACCTTGACGGATACGTCCCGAGGTATCGTAGTGGGAGCCGTGGCAAGGACAGAGGAAACCACCGAAATTGCCGGTGCCGATCGGTTGCGGCACGCAACCCAGATGGGTGCAGATGGCCAAGAGCACGAGATATTCCGGCTTTTGGGCCCGCTCGGCATCCTTGGCCGGATCCGGCAGTTTTTCCGCGTCGCCCTTTTTGGCGGAGGCGATCTGCTCGTCGGTGCGGTGAAGGATGAAGACCGGCTTGCCCTGCCAAGGCACGGTGATCATCTGACCCTTGCCGAGGGCGCTGATGTCCACTTCGGTGGTGGCCTGGGAGAGGACATCCGCGGAAGGGCTCCAGGAGCGGATGAAGGGCCAGGCCGCGCCAGCGACACCGACCGCGCTGACCGCGCCGGTGGCCAGGATCAGAAAGTCGCGGCGGCTCTCCTCCTCGGGTTGTTCCGGAACCGGTGAATGGGAATGGGCCGTTGAGTGTGCGGAAGCGGACATGAAGTTCTTGACCTGTATCAAAAAGGAGGTGATGCGAACCAAGCCGGTTCAAACCTTGCCACTATTTCAAATTGATGGCTTGGAGTCAAGCCCTTTCCATGGAAAATTTTCCACAAAAAGTCTGGCTTTTTTAAAAAAATTAAGGCAATATAGGAATTCTGGACAAAATCATTATCACCAGTATGGATGACCAACATGGAATGGAAACGTGAAAAACCCAAAGAACAGGGCTGGTTCTGGTGGAAACCGGTCCCTAACTATGCCGAGGCGGTCTTGATCAAACAAGGATTCGTCTATCGGGTCGGCGTGGTGGAGGGCAAACAGCTTGGTTTGTGCGTGGGTCAATGGATGGGTCCCATCGAACCATCCGCCCCTGGCATGGGCGCCATGCCGGGTTGACGGATTCACCGATTGCCTGGCGATCCAAGGATCCGGGAGCCTTTCGCGCTCCCGGATCCATTCAAATCTTCGAAGTTCCCCCCGTCTGATCGGAATCGGTCTTCAACCCATCCAATCGGGTTGATACCCTTCCCGTCAAATCGGGTTGGGAATGTCGATGAATTGAAACGCCAGGCCAAATTGGCGCTCGAGCAGCGCGCCCACCGCCATCACCCCGAATTTTTCGGTGCGATGGTGGCCAGCGGCAATCACATGAATCCCCTCTTCACGGGCAAAGTGATAGATCGGCTCGGACGGTTCGCCGGTCAAAAACAGATCCGCTCCCAGATCCTTGGCCTCGCGCACCAATTCCGGCGCGCCACCCGAACAGACCGCCACGCGACGAATCCGGTCCGGTCCGAACGGCAACACCAGCGGTTCCCCTCCCAAAATTTCACGCACCCGGATGACAAATTCCTCGATCGACATGGGTTGGTCGCTCTCCCCGATGCTGGAAAGATGGGAGCCTTGATAAAATCCGAATGGAATTGTTGGTTTTAAGTTGAATTTTTTCAATATCATGGCATTATTACCGTATTCGACGTGCTTGTCGATTGGCAGGTGATAGGCCATGAGGGTCAGATCGCGTTCCAGCAAAAAAGCGAGCCGCGCCTTTAAATTGCCCTGTACCACACGAGAATCCTTGTTCCAAAACATTCCGTGATGTACCAAAATCAGATCCGCCGCCTTTTCATCCGCGGCACGGAACAGATCCATGCAGGCCGATACGCCTCCAATCACCCGGCTCACCTTGTCGTGACCGCGCACCTGCACCCCGTTGGGGGTGTAATCGGCGATGGAGGAGACTTGCAGGGTTTCGGCCAAAAACCGTTCCACTTCCGTGAGAGTTGTCAAGGGTTTGACTCCTTAAATATCTGAATTTTATTAAAATGCGTGTATGTGACCGATGACTGAAATCGACAATACCTTCACTGTTCTGCATGCCGATCCCGAGGAGCGGGAGCAGGTGCTTTCCGATCCCTATTGGGCGTCGCGGGATAAAATTCTGAAACTGCTTTTGAACTACACCTTGATCGAATCGTTCAAGAAGTTCGTCAAGCGGCAGATGCCCTATCCCTATGTCTCGCCCTCGATGGTGCGTCCTCGGGCTGCCACGGCCAGTCGCGAGTATACCTTGCACAATACCTGTCTGATCACCCTTTTGGATTCGCCCTTGCCAAGCAATCTGAAAAAGCATTTCCGTTGTCGGGAGGGGAATCGGGTCACCCGGGAGAACATCGTGGACGTGGCCCCGGATCTGCCCTTTTTGGAAAGTTACTGCGATTCCCATCGGGATTCAAGCCACCCGGCCTTTGTGAATCTTCTGCGCATGCTCCTGCCCCTGGACTATTCGCTGTTGATCCAGAATACCGCCGCGCCTGGGGATCCGGCAAAAAAATTCGAGCTGAGCAATTTCCATGTACGCATCGAACGGTTGACGGACAACGCCTTGCGGCATCTGGGCATCCATTTGAACTATCTCGAACGCTCCTTGCGTGAAAAAGGGGATGTTTTCATTGAGACGTTGGAGAAGAAGCTCTACGAATACTATCACTTCTACCACAACGCCGGCGGGCGTCGTGCCGCTGCCGTGCATGCGGCGCAGTTGTTGTTGCGGGAGAAATTACCTGGAACCATTCTGGTCGGCTCGCAACAGGACCGTCGTCTCACCCTTTTGACCGTGCATGGCAAGAGTCAGCAAACCTCGGTGGAGCAGTACTTCCTGATCAAATTGAGCAGTACCGCGGTATCCGAATTGATCGATCTGGGTCATGCGCACCGCATCGATGTTCAGAAAAATTTTCTGATTTCGATCGATGATGAACATGAGGGATTGGTGGTGCTCAAGGCCGAATATGAGCACACCGAAGCGGCCAAACCGACATTGAGTAACAAACCTCGGGATATCGAGCAGATTCACGGGGATTGGTTGCAATTGAAACGGGAGAGCATCGTTCCGATCACGCCGCATGAGACGACGCGGATTGGTTATTCGTTTGCCTATCGGTCGTGAGGGGTGGATTCCAAGGTGGCGGGGTTCAAGGGGAGATGCGGTCCCAACCGGGGTTTCCCTGTCATCCCCGCGACCCTGGGGAGTCCTGAACCACGACGTCAAACATTCATCCACAACCAACTGTCGATCACCTTGTGGATGAACAGAGGCAGAAACTGGGCAAAAGCCTCTCCGAGACCGTCAACACCCACGGCCTGCACAGTTCATCCCCTGATCCATCCACGCGTCATGCCCAGGGGATTGGATAAAATTTAATCTCTATTTCAACATGTTATCAAATTGATCCACAATTAGGGCCACACTCCTTCTACCATCTTTTGATTTATATAAGAAAATAGCTTATAGAATAACCTCGACCAATCATTCGTCACCACGTTTCCTCACCCAACTCCATCAATCCCAAGGATCTTGAAGCAAAATCCATGCCCACGACCGAACCGAATCATCGTTTCCTGAGAGCCTGTCTGGGATTGCCCACCGATCGGGTGCCGATCTGGATCATGCGTCAAGCAGGTCGGTATCTGCCCGAATACATGCAGGTACGCCGGGAAGCCGGTGATTTTCTCTCCTTGTGCAAAAATCCCGAATTGGCTGCCAAGGTGACCTGGCAGCCCATCGAACGGTTCGGTTTGGACGCGGCGATTCTCTTTTCCGATATCCTGGTGGTCCCCGAGGCCATGGGCATGGGGTTGAGTTTCGGCACCGGGGAGGGCCCGATTCTCAATCCGCGCATTGAAACATCTGGCGATGTGGAACGGTTGCACGCGCCGGATCCGGAAAAGGATCTGAAATACGTCATGGACGCCATCCGGACGATTCGCGGGTTGCTCGCGGACCGGGTGCCGTTGATCGGTTTTTCCGGCAGTCCCTGGACTCTGGCCACCTACATGGTCGAAGGTGGATCAAGTCGCACGTTCACCCGTGTTCTTGGCCTGTTGCGCGAACATCCCGAGGTGATGCAGCGGCTGTTGGATCGGTTGGTCGAGGCGGTGACCGACTATCTCAACGCCCAGATCCGTCACGGGGTGCAGGCGGTTCAGATCTTCGATACCTGGGGCGGGGTGCTCGAGCACGATGAATTTTTGAACTTCTCCCTGGAGAGCATGCGCCGCATCGTGGCCGGATTGCGTCGTATCGGACCGGATGGAATGCCGGTTCCGGTGATTCTGTTTGCCAAGGGGTGTGGGGAGCATCTGGAGGCCATGGCCGAGAGCGGTTGCCAGGTGGTGGGATTGGACTGGACCACGGATATCGGTTCGGCGCGTTTGCGGGTTGGCGGCAAGGTGGCCTTGCAGGGCAACATGGATCCAGGCTTGTTGCGCGCTTCGTCGGAGGAGATCAAGCAGGAGGCGGAACGGATCCTGCGGGCGTATGGTCCCCATCCGGGACACATCTTCAATCTGGGTCACGGCATTTCTCCAGATTGTCTGCCCGAACGGGTGGCGGGGCTGGTCGAGGCGGTGCGGAATTTTTCGTTTCAGGAGTCTTGATCAAGCCATGCGTGATGCCATCGTCATATCCCAGGAGGTTCGATTCGACCGTGCCTTGATCGAAAAGTATGATCGGGCCGGACCGCGTTACACCTCCTATCCCACGGCCCCGCATTTTCACGAGGGGTTTGGCCCCGAGAATTTCAGGCGTGAGATCACCCGTTCCAGCGTTGAAAAGCCGGATCGTCCCCTTTCGTTGTATCTGCATATCCCGTTTTGCGACACGGTTTGTTATTACTGTGCCTGCAACAAGATCATCACCCCGGATCGCGCCCGCGCCGTGCCGTATCTGGATGCTCTGATTCGTGAAATCGAGTTGATGGCGCGGAATTTCACCCCGGAGCGGCGGGTACGGCAGATCCATTTCGGTGGGGGCTCCCCGTCTTATCTGACCCTGGAGCAGACCACCCGGTTGTGGAGCGCGTTGCGGGATCATTTTCATCTTGTTGACAAACACGAAGGTGAATACGGTATTGAAGCGGATCCGCGTGAGTGTCCCGAAGGCACCATCGCCCGGTTGGGGGAGATCGGTTTCAACCGCGTCTCCTTTGGGGTACAGGATCTGGAACCGGCGGTACAGAAGGCGGTCAATCGCATTCAGCCTCTCGAATTGACCCAGCGTTGCGTGGAGGAGGCGCGTGCCAACGGTTTTCATTCGATCAATCTGGATCTGATCTACGGTCTTCCGTTGCAGACCGAGGCCTCGTTCATGAAGACCCTGGAAGTGGTGATCACCGAGCTGCAACCGGACCGGTTGGCGGTGTTCAACTATGCCCATCTGCCCCAATATTTCACCCCACAGCGTCGCATCGATGCCAATCAGTTGCCGAGTGCCGAGGTGAAACTGCGCATTCTCGAACAGACCATCTCCCGTCTGTTGGCCGCGGGTTATGTCTATGTCGGCATGGACCATTTCGCCAAACCGGATGACGAGTTGGCCATGTCGCAGCGTTTGGGCACCTTGCATCGCAATTTCCAGGGTTACACCACCCGTGCCGAGTGTGATCTGGTGGGATTGGGTTTGACCTCGATCAGTCAATTCGGTCATGCGTATGCTCAGAACTACAAGACTTTGCCGGAGTATTATGCCCGCATTGATGCCGGGGAGTTGGCGATTTTCCGGGGATTGGAGTTGAATGCCGATGATCGCATTCGTCGGGATGTGATCATGCGGTTGATGTGTGATTTCCAGTTGGATCGGCAATCGACCGGGGAGCGGTTGGGGATTGATTTCGACCAATATTTCGTTGCGGAGCGTGGAGAGATCGCCCGGATGGTTCAGGAAGGGTTGTTGGAGGATGATGGGCGGTGTATGCGGGTGACGGCTGGGGGGCGGTTGTTGATTCGCAATGTCTGCATGGCTTTTGACTGGTATTTGGCCAACGGGCCGCAGAAGAAGGCGTTTTCCAAGACGATTTAAAGCAAACGGTTGAACGGGCGGGGTCCAGGGGCCCATGGCCCCTGGTGGGATCCAAGGGCAAAACCCTTGGGACTTGTCTTTTTTCTTTGTCCCTTTTCTTTGTCTTTTTTCTTTAAGGCGCGCTTTTACAAAGAAAAAAATTTCACGTTTTTTGTGAAATTTTTTGCGCGCCAGCCTTGGAAGAGGGATCGTTTTGCGGTTTTGGCAAAACGATCCCTCTTTGCCTTGCGTTGAAGTGGGTCGCCGGATGCGGCTTGTGTTGTGATTCGCAAAAAATCCGAAAAGTTATTGTTCAGGAACTTCCCGAACCCCTATAACCACAATCAAATCATGGGATCATGAATACCACGAACCCCGGCCACACCCTGATTCTCGGCGGCGGCATCTCCGGCCTCTCTCTTGCCTGGTTTCTGCACCAACGCGGTCAACCCGTCACCGTGCTCGACGCGGGCAATCGTCCTGGCGGCTCGATCCGCACCGAACACGATCAGGGCTATCAGATCGAACTGGGCCCCAACTCCACCTTGCAAAAAACCGGTGATGATGATGCCCTGGGCCGCCTGGTCAAGGATTTGAACCTCGATGATCGCCTGATCGAAGCCTCTTCGGTCTCCTCGAATCGCTATGTCATGCATCGCGGTCGTTTGAAAGCCTTGCCGGACTCGCCGCCGAAATTCATTCTTTCCACGATTTTTTCCCCGTGGGCCAAGGTGCGGCTTTTGGCCGAACCTCTGATCGGCTGGGTGCTCCACGAGGAGCATATCGCCGAATTCGTGACCCGACGCCTGGGCCGGGAGTTTCTCGATTATGCCATCGAACCCTTCATCTCTGGAGTCTATGCCGGCGATCCACGCAGCCTCTCGATCGCGGCGGCGGCACCCAAGGTGCACCAACTGGAGCAGAGCTGGGGATCCCTGATCATCGGCGGCATCATGGTCGGCAAGAAAAACAAGGCGATAGGGGTTCCACGCGGACGGCTGGTAACCTTGGATGGGGGGCTGGAACTGCTGCCGGCCACGATCGCCGCGCGCCTGCCCGCCGGCACGGTGCGAACCGGAACCGAGGTGATCACCGTGCGTCCGGAAGCGTCCGGTTGGCAGGTGGAGTGGCGCGATGCTCAAGGGGCACGGGGTTTGGAGCGGGCCGAACGGGTGGTTCTGGCCATGCCGTCCCACGCGGCGGCCAAGGCGCTCTTCACCACCCTTCCCGCCGCCAGTCAACTGTTGGCAGGTATCGCCTACGCACCGATCGCCTCGACCGCGATGGGTTATGCTCGTGACCAGGTGAGCCATCCGTTGGATGGATTCGGGGTTCTTTTGCCCCGCCGCGAACGGGTTCGTCTGCTTGGTGCGCTCTTCTCCTCGTCGCTCTTTCCAGGACGCGCGCCGGAAAACAAGGTGCTGGTGACCAGCTTCATTGGCGGGGCCATGGATTATCAGGCCCTGACCATGCCCGATCCGGCGCTTGAAGCCTGGGTGCGCAAGGATATGGCCGAGATCCTGGGGATTCGCGGCGAACCGGAATTTTTCCGCATGACCCGCTATCAGCAGGCCATTCCGCAATACAACGTTGGCCATTTGAAACGGATCAAGGCGTTGGACAAGGTTCTCAAGGCCTATCCGGGGATTCATACCCGCGCCAACTGGCGCGATGGCATTTCGGTGTCGGATTGCGTGCTCAATGCCGAAAAGCTGGCCAGGCGTCTGACCGGCGAGCTGCCGGAGGAGCCGGAAGAGAAGGAGGAGGAGGAGGTACCCACCGAATGACCCGTTTGATCGCCCTGGATACCGAAACCACCGGGCTTTCCGCCAGCAAGGGGGATCGCATCGTCGAGATTGGCTGCGTGGAGCTGATTCACATGCGCAAGGGGGCGACACGGCAATGGTTCATCAATCCGGAGCGACCGATTCCCGCCGAGGCGACCCGCATTCATGGCATCACCGATGAGAAGGTGGCCAATGAACCGATTTTCAAGAAGATCGCCGAGGATTTTTTGGCCTTTATCGGTTCGGATCAACTGGTGATTTACAATGCCGGATTTGATCTGGGCTTTCTCAATGCCGAACTGGCGCGGATCAAACGACCCTTGCTGGATGGCTCACGGGTGATCGATGCCTTGATGTTGGCAAGGAAACGTTTTCCCGGAGCCAAGGCTGATCTGGATTCGGTCTGCAAGCGGTTCAAGATCGACAATGCGCATCGCAAGTTGCATGGCGCGTTGTTGGATGCGGAGCTGTTGGCCGAGGTGTACGTTGCCTTGAATGGCGGCGCGCAATTCACGATGGATTTGACCGGTGGGGTTGAGGAGGTTGCCGTCAAGGTCGCGACCACCTCAGAGCAGGCGACAAGCGTGGGGGGTGTGGTTCGTCCGGTGCGTGTCTGGCCGGTCGCCAGGGAGGAGGAGTTGGCCCATGCCGCGTTTTTGGAGTTCATGCAGAAGGAGCATGGTGGTTGTTTGTGGAGCAATTGAGTGGCTTAAGCGGTCAGAGTGGGAAATGAAGCGATGTCTGGATACGACGTAAAACGCATTCTGGTGACCGGTGGGGCCGGCTTCGTCGGGTCGAATCTGGCCATGGCCTGCAAACGCGACCTGCCCGACACCGAGGTGATCGCCCTCGACAACCTCAAACGGCGCGGCTCGGAACTCTCCCTGGATCGACTGCGACGGGGTGGGGTGAGATTCCATCACGGCGACATCCGCTGCCCCGAGGATCTCGACAGCCTCGAACCCGCGGACCTGATCCTCGAATGCTCGGCGGAACCAAGCGTGCAGGCCGGTTACGGCGGCTCCCCGGCCTATGTGATCCATACCAACCTCTCCGGCACCATCAATTGCCTGGAGTACGCCCGCAAACACGACAGCGCGTTGATCTTCCTCTCCACCAGCCGGGTCTATCCGATCGCGGGGTTGCGTCAGATCCCCATGCAAGAAGAGGCCTCACGCCTGGAGGTGGCCGAGGGTGCCCACGGCATCGGCTGGTCACGGGCTGGTATCCGCGAGGAGTTCCCCCTGACCGGAAGCCGCTCCATCTACGGTACCACGAAACTGGCCTCGGAACTTTTGATCGAGGAGTACCGTGCCATGTACGGCCTGAAAACCATCATCAACCGTTGCGGCATCCTGACCGGACCCTGGCAGATGGGCAAGGTGGATCAGGGGGTGATCGTGTTGTGGATGGCCCACCATTTTTTCAACCTGCCTCTGGGGTACATCGGCTTCGGCGGCACGGGCAAGCAGGTACGGGATTTGTTGCACGTTGATGATCTGTATGATCTGTTGCGGGTGCAGATGGCGGATCTGGCGCGTTATTCCGGGATGGTGGCCAATGTGGGTGGGGGTCGTGAGGTTTCGGTGAGTCTGAGCGAGTTGACCGACTGGTGCCAGCGCATCACGGGAAACGTGGTGCCGCTGCGTGCGGATCCGGTGACACGGGATTACGACATCCCCTATTACATCACCGACCACGCCCGGATCACCCACGCCACGGGCTGGACGCCAAAACGCGGGGTCGAGCAGACTTTGCGGGAGATTCATGGGTGGATCCAGACCAATCGGGAGATGCTGGCCCCTCTGTTCGGAGTCGCCTGATACCAATCGTTGACAGGAACATGATGGAAAAAACACATCTTTACGGCGTGATCGGGGATCCGATCCACCACTCCCTCTCTCCCTTCATGCATCAGCTCGCCTATGCCGAGCTGGAGATGTCCAACCATCGTTATCTGCCGTTTCATGTACGCGCGGAGCGGCTCGTCGAGGCGGTACGTGGCATGGCGGCGTTGGGAATCCAAGGGTTCAACGCCACCATTCCCCACAAGGAGAACCTGGTTCCCCTGATGGATGAGCTTGATTCTTTTGTCCAGGTGATTGGCGCGGTCAATACCGTGAAGATCGATCCCACGGGCCGGATGACCGGGTACAACACCGATGCTTACGGCTTTATCACCAATTTGCGTGAGATCTTTTCCGAATCCTTGCGGGATCTCGACATCCTGGTGCTTGGAGCCGGGGGGGCGGCGCGTGGGGTGTTGGCTGGATTGTTACAGGAGGGGGCGAATCGGATTGTGGTGATGAATCGCACCTTGAACCGGGCCGAGGCGCTGGTGGAGCGGTTACGGGTTCACTTTCCCGACCAGCCGGTCACCCCTCAAGCCTGGACGAACCGGTTGCCGGCCTGTCGTCTGTTGATCAACACCACCAGTCTGGGGATGGGGGATGATGATGGATCGGTGCCGGATTTGCGTGATTTGGTAGCGGATGCCTTGGTGTATGATATCGTCTATGCCCCGCCGGTCACGCCGCTATTGGCGGTGGCGCGTGGTCGTGGATTGCGGGTTGAGAATGGTTTGGGGATGTTGATTCATCAAGGCGCCAGGGCCTTTGAGATCTGGACCGGGCGGGTGATGCCGGTAGCCAAGGTGCGCAAGGGATTGAAGGAGCGGATGGGGGTGGCGGAGTTGGGTGGGTGAGATGAGGTGAGGTTTCTAACGTGTGCGGGGGACGGGGGGCCGAAGGTCCCCGGCAGAGGTTCGGAGACGGAGTCTCCGAGGTTTTGCCTTTGCTTTTGACTTGTGTCTTTGGCGCGCTCTTCAAAAAAGCGTTTTTTCGCGCCCTTTGCGAAAAAACGCTGCGCGCAGCCATGTTTGTGGGATCGTTTCGCGTTTTTGGCGAAACGATCCCACAAACATGGCCCAAAAAATTGGCCACCGGAGGTGGCTATCGGGAGTCGAGCAATTCGCCCCCTCCTTATGCCCTGACGGGCAACGGAGGGGGCACATGAGACCGCGCGCTTGCGCCCTTTTTCGCAAAAATCGCGAAAAAGGGCTTATCGTGAAAAGCGCGCGAAAGTCAAAAAAACAAAATCCCAAGGGCTTCGCCCTTGGATCCCACCAGGGGCCATTGGCCCCTGGACCCCGCCAGTCGAACCTCATCTTACAACGTCACTTCCGCCTTGCCGACCAGGGCCGGGGTTTTCAACGCGTCCGGCAACTGATCGCCGATCTTCTCCATCATCGGCTTGGAGATCAGATTGAAATACAACTCGGCACGCACCACCTTGACCCCGGAAACCGGAATCGGATAACTCAACACCCGCTTTTCACCCGGTTTCAAACGGGAATCCGGACCCAGCTTGGTGGCCTGGGGCGGCATGACCGGCTGGTTTTCGTTGTTGAGCAGCTTCAACATGAACAACGCCTGGGGATCCTCCTTGCCCGGATCCTCCTTGAAGTTGCTCCAGATCACCTCGCCCTTGTCGTTCAACGCCTGCACCTTGAGCACCAGATTGCGGAACGGCGCACTGTTGGGCATGGTGTGCAACAGGGTGTTCTTGAGGATGATGGTTGCCTTGAGCTTGCTCTCCTCGTCCGAGGTGTACATGGAGAGGGCCAGGGATTTTTGCACCTTGTCCGGATCGTGACCACCAAGGATCTCGTGGCTGGCAACACCATTGATCACCGGCATGTGACACGATTGACAGGTGGGCACCACGACATCGCGACTCTCCTTGACCACCTTGCCCTTGACCTTGGTCTCACGCACATCCTTGCCGAGCAGCAGATCACCGATGGTGCAGACCGCCACCTTCTGGGGGTTGATCATGGTCTGATGGCAGCCCAAGCAGATGTCGGAACTCTTGAAGAGCCCCGGATTGGCGCGATGCGGGAAACTGTTGACCTTGGGCTCCTTGTCGCCACCCGGAACCACCACCGGCTCCTTGCCCCGCCAGGCCCCTTCCGGACCCTGGAGGCTGTCCTTGGAGTATTCATAAGCCGAGGCGCCGAAGTTCAATTTGCCATTCTCGGCCTCGATCCCCTTGAACGCGGTCATGGTGTGACAGGCGACGCAGTTGACACCCTCGGCATACATGGGTTTGGAATCGAGCTTGGTAGTCTTGTCGCGGGCGGCAATGGGGGCGTGACACTGCAAACAGGCGGGAAAGGATTTGGTGACCTTGTGGGTGACCCCCTCCTGGGAGGGATCGCCGGCCTCGTTGCGATAGACCGCGCCATGGATGGGATCGGTCAAGGCAGTGCTTTTGGCATGCATGGAGCCCTGCCATTGCTGGTAGATCTCCTGGTGGCATTCGCCGCAATTGACCGAGGGGATGTGCTTCAAGGGAGGCCGTTCGCTCTCCGCCGGGTTATCCGAAGCCCAAACCGTCACGGCGGAGAGCAACAGGGCTCCCAACAGCAACGCCAATCCACCTCTTCCCTGCACGACCATTGAAAAATCTCCCGATTGAAGTCAATCCTTGCCTTCCCCTCAAAGGCACCGGACATCATATCAGAGTGCCCGGCGCGACTCCAGGAGACAATCGGGATTGGTGACCGCTGCGTGAACGTTTATCGTGTCATCTCATTCCATCCAGCGCACCTCCCTGCCATCCCAATCCGCCACCATCCGTCCGCCAGGCCGACACCGACCCGCCAGCAACGCCTCGGCCAAGGGATCCTGCAAACGTCGCTGCATGAGTCGTTTCAACGGACGGGCACCGTAGTGGGGATCATACCCCTCCTCGGCCAACCACCGACGCAGGGCCGGCGTGATCTCCAGGGTGATCCGCTGCCGTGCCAGGGCATCCTGGATCCGTTTGAACTGAATTTCGACGATCGCCTCCATCTGCTCGGCGCGCAAGCGCTGAAAAAAAATGATCTCATCGAGTCGGTTCAAGAACTCCGGCTTGAAGGCCTGTTGCAATTCGGCCATCACCTGGCCGCGGGTGGCTTCGGAGAGCGTATCTCCCGCGGTGATCAGATGGCGCGAACCGATGTTGGAGGTCAGAATGATCACCGAGTTCTTGAAATTGACCACCCGGCCCTGGGAATCGGTCAAACGGCCATCGTCGAGGATCTGCAACAGGATGTTGAACACATCCGGATGGGCCTTCTCGATTTCGTCGAACAGCACCACCCCGTAAGGACGCCGCCGCACCGCCTCGGTCAACTGTCCCCCTTCGTCAAACCCCACATAGCCGGGCGGCGCGCCGATCAGACGCGCGACCGAATGTTTTTCCATGTATTCGGACATGTCCAGCCGGATCATGGCACGGTCGTCGTCAAAGAGAAAATCGGCCAGGGTCTTGGTCAACTCGGTCTTGCCCACGCCAGTCGGTCCCAGAAACAGAAACGATCCCATGGGACGATTGGGATCGCCCAAACCGGCCCGTCCGCGTCGCACCGCCCGCGCCACGGCGGAGAGCGCCTCCTCCTGACCGACCACCCGTTCAGCCAGACGCGTCTCCATCGACAACAGCTTGTCCCGCTCCCCTTGGAGCATGCGCGCCACCGGAATGCCGGTCCAACGCGCCACCACCCCGGCCACCTCCTCCTCGCCCACCTCCTCACGCAACAGACGATCCGCGGTCGGTTCGGCGGCGGCCTGGTCCAGGCGTTGCGTCAGATCCGGGATGATGCCGTATTTGAGCTCCCCGGCGCGACTCAGATCGCCGCGCTGCTCGGCGTCGGTCAACTCCTGACGGGCCTTTTCCAAACTTTCCTTCAATTTGCGTCCCGCATCGATCAGCGCCTTCTCTTGACTCCAGCGCAAGGTCAAGACCGCCGATCGCTCCTTTTCGTCCGCCAAATCGCGCTCCAGTTGCGTCAGACGCTCACGGGAGATCGGATCGCTCTCCTTGGAGAGCGCGGATCGTTCGATCTCCAGTTGCAGGATGCGTCGATCCAGCTCATCGATCGCCTGGGGCTTGGAGGTGATCTCCATGCGGATGCGCGCCGCCGCCTCGTCGATCAGGTCAATGGCCTTGTCTGGCAGAAACCGATCGGTGATGTATCGATCCGACAAGGTGACCGCCGCCACGATGGCGCCATCGGCGATGCGCACGCCATGATGCAACTCGTAGCGCTCCTTGATGCCGCGCAGAATCGAGATCGCATCCTCCACCCCCGGTTCGCCGATCAGCACCGGTTGAAAACGGCGCGCCAGGGCTGAATCCTTTTCCACATGCTTGCGGTACTCATCGAGGGTGGTGGCTCCCACGCAGTGCAGATCCCCCCGCGCCAGGGCCGGCTTGAGCAGATTGGAGGCATCCATGGCCCCATCGGCGCGACCCGCGCCCACCAGGGTGTGCATCTCGTCGATGAACAGCACCACCCGTCCGTTGGCGTCGCGCACTTCGTTCAACACCGCCTTGAGCCGCTCCTCGAACTCGCCGCGATACTTGGCCCCGGCGATCAGGGCGCCCATGTCGAGCGCCACTAAACGGACGTTCTTCAACGACTCCGGCACGTCCCCACGCACCACCCGCAAGGCCAGACCCTCGACGATCGCGGTTTTGCCCACCCCGGCCTCGCCGATCAGGACCGGATTGTTCTTGGTGCGGCGTGACAGCACCTGAATCGCCCGACGGATCTCGTCATCCCGTCCGATCACCGGATCCAATTCACCACCGCGCGCCAGTTCAGTCAGATCGCGACCATATTTCTCCAACGCCTGGAAACCGCTCTCCGGATCCGCGGAGGTGACCCGGCGGTTGCCGTTGATCTCGGCCAGGGTGCGTCGTATCGTCTCCAGGCCCACCCCGAGCCGTTTGAGCAGGTCGGAAAGCTCCCCCTCCTTCTCCCGTGTCATGGCCATGAGAAAATGTTCGGTGGAGACATACGCATCGCGCATCTCCCGAGCCAGGGTATCGGCATCGGCCCATAACGCCTGCATGCGCCGGGAAAAGAGGATCTGATCCGCGCCCGATCCCTCCACCCTGGGGAACCGCTCCACCAGGCTGGTCAGCTCCTCCTCCAGGCGCGGCGTGGCGATTCCCATCTTGTCGAAGATCGGGCGGATCATGCCATCCCGTTGTTCAAGAAACGCGAGCAGCAGATGTTCCGGTTCCAGGCGCTGTTGACGTCGGCCTGCCGCCAGGCCGATGGCCTGTTGCAGGGCCTCTTGGGATTTGGTGGTCAAGCGTTCCTGTTGCATGGCGTGGCATTCCTTGATTGGGGCGGGTCATGCGGTAGGCATGATCTCTTTGGAGTAACGAAATAGGTATGGGGAGAGGGAATTACAAGGTGGGGGGGGGATTATTCAGGATTCGGGGGTGAACGGGTGATGGGGTCCAGGGGCAAAGCCCTTGATGTGATGGACCCATCCTCCTGACAACGGCTTCGTTTTGAGCCAAAATGGTAATGTCACCAACATTTACCAGGCCAGGAGGAGGGTCCATCATGCACACTATAACGGTCGGCGTTGATTTGGCAAAGCAGGTTTTTCAGTTCTATGGCGTCAATGAGCAAGGCAAGCGGGTTATAAACGCGCGCGTAGGCCGTGATTCAGTCATGGAGCAATTTATAACAAGCCTCCGATGCTGGTTGGCATGGAGGCGTGCGGAGGAGCGCATTACTGGGCACGTGAGATAACCAAGCTCGGACACGAAGTCCGGTTGATGCCGCCACATCGGGTTCAACCGTACATCCAGGGCAACAAGAATGATCGCAACGATGCGCGTGGCATCTGCGAGGCGGTAACCAGGCCCGGTATCCCGAGTACACCAACTGCAACCGGCGCCGACAACGACGACGCAACCGCATGCGACTGCCCGAAAAAGGGGGAAATGAAGGAGGACGTGATTGCAAAGATGGACGAGTAAAGGGCAAAAATCCTCATGGAATCGATATGTTGCGAGAGGTATCTGATTGCAAAAGAGGACGTGTGAGACATTCTGGCCAGAAACGGTTATGGTTTAGCCATGGACACCCACCTGCTCACCCTGGAACCTCGTCAACTGCTTACCCCTTTCGCGGGGTTGCGCATCCGGCATGCCGCCAGCCTGGATCGGCTCATGCAAGCCATGGCCGATGCCGGTCAACTGGTTCCGGTGTTGGTCATTCCCGGGCAACAACCCCAACAGTGGCTTCTGATCGACGGCTACAGCTTTGCGACTGG
The DNA here is from genome assembly GCA_015231775.1 of Magnetococcales bacterium. Taxonomy (GTDB): domain Bacteria; phylum Pseudomonadota; class Magnetococcia; order Magnetococcales; family Magnetaquicoccaceae; genus Magnetaquiglobus. The sequence continues at coordinate 19,174 of JADGAY010000009.1, forward strand.
GACCGGAAGATGCCTGGATGGAAGATCTGAGGATCATCGGTCACATGCTTCACCGGCTGCGTCAATCGGTGGTCACGCTCTTCTCCTCCGGTGGTACGCACGACCATCAATCTTTTCAGGCCATCCTGGCCCGCACTGCCCATGATTTCGCCCGTCTCCAGGAAGAAGTACTCAAGGTGACCGCCCATGATCTCCCAGGAACTTTGTCAGACCATCCTCGCCATGCACCGGAACGGCCTCGCCATTCGCCAGATTGCCCAACAGTTGAAACTCTCCCGCAACACGGTGCGGGAGGTGGTGCGGGGCTCGCGGGAGGAACCGGCTCCCATCGCTGTTCCATTGCAGCCCCTGGTTGATCTACTGCCGGAACTCTACCGGCACTGCCGAGGCAATGCCGTGCGCATTCAGGAGGTATTGCATCTCGAACATGGGCTGGAGGTACCCTACAGCACCCTGACGCGTCTGATCCGTCAGGAGTCGCTGCGCAAGCAACCGCAGCGCGTGGGCGAATACCATTTCGCCCCAGGCGAGGAGATGCAGCACGACACCTCGCCTCACCGGGTGATGCTGGGAGGCACACAGGTCACCGCCCATTGCGCCACCCTGGTTTTGGCCTACAGTCGTCGCCTGTTCGCATGTTATTTTCCGGTTTTTACCCGCTTCGAGGCGAAGATCTTCCTGAGCGAGGCACTTCGGTTCATGCAGGGAGCCTGTTCGCGCTGCGTCATCGACAACAGCAGCGTAATCGTTGCCTCCGGCAGTGGCACCGAAGCCAGGATCGCCGCCGAGATGGATGCCTTTGCCGCAACCTTGGGGTTCGCGTTCATGGCCCATGCTGTGGGGCGACCGCAGCGCAAGGGTCGCGTCGAACGTCCCTTCCACTACATTGAGCACAATTTTCTGGCAGGTCGCAGCTTTGCCGACTGGGACGAACTCAATGCCGAACTGCTGCGCTGGTGTCGGGATGGCGCCAACCAGAAGGTCAAGCGGGTTCTGGGCACCACGCCGGAGGCGGCCTATCTCATGGAGCGTCCTCATCTGACGGCACTGCCCGAAAACTTTCCACCGGTTTTCCAGATAGAGCACCGGGTGGTAGACCTGGAGGGGTGCATTACCCTGGAAAGAAACCGCTATTCCGCGCCGGATCGTTTGATCGGGAAGCGTGTGGATGTCTACAAACACGATCGACAGGTACGTATTTTTTTTCAGGGACGGCAGGTGGCCGAATACCGTAGACTGGTGGGACAGCGTGATGGTCGGGTGATCTTGCCGGAGCATCATCGGGAATTGCCTCGTCGTCCTTCTGCCACCACGCCATCGGAGGAGGAGCGCCTGCTCACGGGCATGGATGCTGCTCTTGACGATTACCTGATTCAGATCAAAAGCAGAGCGCACGGACGGGGGGTGGTTCGCATGCGTCGTCTGTTGGCGCTCAAGCGTACCTATCCACCGGAGCCGTTCATGGCTGCGATACGCACCGCTCGTGAATACGGATTGTTCGATCTGGCACGCCTGGAACGGATGATCCTCAAGCAGGTGGCTGGGGATATTTTCGCCCTGGAGGTGGACGCATGAGCGCCGGAGTCCATTATCTGATGACCACGCTGCAGCTCAAAGGGATGGCCTCTGTTCTGGAACGGGAACTGATGCGTGCGGAACGGGAAGGAACTTCCGTGTCGGAGGTGCTGGAGCGACTGCTGATGGAAGAGTCCCGGCACCGGCAGGAGCAGAGCATGGCCTATCGTCTGCGTCAGGCCAGAATGCCCTGGGATTGGAGCCTTGAATCGTTTCCTTTCCAGCGGCAACCAGGGGTCAGTCAGGCGCAGATCCGACAACTGGCCAGCCTTGCCTTTCTCAAACGTGCGGAAAATGTGGTCTTCATCGGTAATCCCGGCACTGGCAAGACCGGCCTGGCCATCGCCCTGCTGCGCCAATCACTGATCAACCAGCATCGCGGGCGATTCTACAATGCCCAGGATCTGATGAACGAACTCTATGCTTCGCTGGCCGACCGTTCCACCTCGCGGCTTCTCAAGCAATTGGCCTCCTACGACCTGTTGGTCATCGACGAATTGGGCTACCTGACCCTCAAACCGGAACAGGCCAACGCCTTCTTCAAGCTCATGGATCTGCGCTACGGCAAAAAATCCACCCTCATCACCACCAATCTGGATTACCCGGAATGGTACGAACTGTTCCAGCGCAAATCCCTGGTCGAGGCCCTCCTGGACCGCCTCCAGCACCTCTGCACCACGATCCGCATCTCCGGACCCTCTCTGCGCGCTTCCTGATTTCCCCCCCTGCGTTCCCTGCGGCAATTTTTCCAACCAGCTTCTTTTTCTCCCTGTCGCTCCCTGCGGCAATCTTTCCACCCACCAGCTCACTTCATCACCCGCGCACTTCGTGGGTCACTTTTCGTGAGCACGGGTGGGTCAATTCCCGTGAGCGCCGACAATCAACGAACCTTGAGGTCGATTGAAAGGAATATATATATAAATCAAAGTCAAAACCAGCCGCTTTCATTTAGGTTCTGACTTGATCGGGAGTACGGAAGGAGAGATTAACCAACCACAGCGACGAATTTACCCACCAGGAACGCGGGAATCAGAAAAATTGATGCACAACAGGTAAGACCGGCTTTTTCAATCCTGTGAAGTCCCATGGCCGAATACAGGCCGAGCCCTTGATAAGGATGAAAAAGCGCGTATGAACATCATGGCCGGAGGTGACGAACCAAACGCCTCATAAACAGGCCGTATATATGGGTGCAGTCCATTCCTGTCCAGTCATCAATTTTGTCGAATTTCCTTGCGTCGGAGGATGGGTCCATATATGGGACTTTGATTTTGGCGCTGCCTCCGAACCTCTGCCGGGGACCTTCGGCCCCCGGACCCCCGCAAACGTTTTTCGTGATCTTCTGGCCCCTTACCTTGCCAGATGCTCGAACTTCAACTGCCCATCCGTGGCCCGCACATAATGTTCGTCCAAACGGGCGGAAGGATAAGCATGCAAAAACTTCTGCCGGCTCAAGGTGTGCAACGGCGCCCCCTCGATCTCCGCGCAACCCGACTTTTGAATCGAATCGAGGGGCAGGGTGAGAATGTAATCCTCGGTACGCCGTACCTGCTCCGGGGTCTCGCCCGGCAATCCGAAGGTGAAGGTTCCATGCAACGTCATGCCCACCCGCCGGATCTCATGGGCCACCCGACGCGCCTCCTCCAGATTCAGCCGCTTGTTGACGATCTTGTCCACCACCTCCTGATCGCCACTCTCGAACCCGACTTTGACGCCGAAACAGCCGCTCTCCTTCATCTCTTGCCATAGATGGAAACCGGAGGTGTCGGATCGGCACATCGCCGACCAGGGAACCTTGAGCTTGCGCATGATGGCACACACCTTCTCGACATGTCGATCGCCGAGATTGAAGGTGTCGTCGTCAAAGTAGATGGATTTGAAATGGTATTTTTCCACCAACTCGGTCAGGAAGGCCTCCAGATAGTCGCCGCTGTAATGACGCACGAACCGCTTGCCCGCCCCGTCCGGATCGTTGCCGGTCATGGTGGCCGGCCAGACGCAGAAGATACATTTGAAGGGACAACCGCGACTGCTCAACACCTGGGCGTGCGGAGCGCACTGCCCGACCGGATTGCTGTCCCAGTACCGGTAGGCATAAAGATGGTCGAAATAGGGAAACGGCGCGCTGTTCATCTCCTCCAGGGTGAGCAGGTCGAAATCGATCAGACCCGTCTCTCCCTGAACGGCCCGCACCACCCCCTTTTCATACTCGCCCCGTATCGCGGCCTGGATGTTGGGCGCGGCGTTGAAAAGCGCTTCGCCAAGCGAGGTGATCGGTCCGGTGACGATGAAACGGGTGTGGGGCAGACGCGCGGCGATCTGACGCAGAAGATCCCGATCATGCTCCCAACTCGGCGAGGCCGATTCGATGACGATGACCTCGAATCGCTCCCGTTCCAGATAGTCGAAATATCGGCCATACGATTCGCGCAGGGCGATGCTGTCGCGAAACACCACCGGTACCTCCAGGGCCCTGGCGGCGTAGGTGGTGGCGTAGCCCATGAAGAAAGGGTAGGGGAGATAGGAGCCGAATTCAAAACGATCCGGCGGAATGGCAAGCTGATAGGTGAACGGCCAACGGGATCCGGCCCGAACCCCGGCCCGCCATCCCAAAAGCTGGGACTCCTGATTCGGAACCGTGGTGGTGATCTCCTGCCACCAGGGGGGATTGCTGAACAGGATCTTCATCGTCACTCACCCCGCGTGCCCGGCGTGCCAGGAGAGAATGGTGTCGAGCAGACGCGGCGGACCGTTCAAGGCGTCCCATTGTCGAGAGGCGAGCTTGGCGCGCGCGGCCAGGGTATCGAAGTGCTGCAACCCGGTGAGGATGCCCTGCAACACCACGTCGGCATCGGCGCGCTCCGATGGGTCGTCGTAGATGATTCCAGGTCCACCGAACTGCTGTACCAGGTTGGCCAAGGTGGTGCGCGACGGGACCACCAGCGGAATGGCATTGGCGATCGCCTCGCTGGCTACCGCGGAGTAGGTGGAGACGAAATGATCCCGATAGTAGGGACAGACGATCAGATCGGATTGCTCGAGTAGTGGCCCCCACAGCTCCGGTCCGGCGGTGCGCTCTTCGAGGATGAGACGATGATCCCCCAGGGCAATGGCGCGCAATTGGTTCTGAAGATCCACGCAGAGATCCGGCGCGCCGTTGTGGACCAGGACACGCACATCCGGAACCAGGCTCAAAAGCCGTCCAACCACCTCGGGAACCAGTCCGAACCCCTTTTCCAGACGTTGATGACCGAGCAGGGAGACCGTGATGGGACGGGTGCCGACACGCTCGCGGCAGGTGGTGAGGGTGCCGTTGGAGAGCGGCAACACATGCATCGGATGATCGAACAGCTTTTCATAGATGGCCGAGGCCTGGGAATCGAAGGTGGCCAGACGCAACCAGCCGTGATCCGCCGGGGTGAGGAGCTTCTTGGCCACGAACCGCAGCAGCAAGGGCCGGGGATCGTTCTGATAACGCACCGCCAGTTCAATGTTGCCGTTTTCGCTTTCTTGTGGAACCAGACCGGCGAAATGGCCAAATTCGATGATCATCGTGGGACGCTGGTCCATGGGGAAGGTTTGGATCCAGCTCACCGCGGCCTGAAACTGCGCCGGTCCCGCGGAGTTGACGAAGATGATGTCATCACGACTCACACCATGCAAACCGGAGAAATCCTCCTGGGTGACCCTGGCCACGAAATCGAAGTTGCTCAACCAGCCGCACAAGGGATCGGTGTCGTAGACGCCGTAAGGGTTGCAGCGAAACCAGGGCACGGCCAACAATTCGTCGCGCAGCTCGGGTTCGATGTGGTTGTAGGCCAAAATGGCCGAGGGGATGCCACGTCGCTTGGCTTCGTGGACCATGTGGCGACACGAGTTGGCGTGGTGACCCAGATTGTTGGTCAGTCCGGCATCGGCGTAGAGAAAGTTCATGGAACGATGGCATCCTGGCTGATAGGGTTTTGGTCTCGCTTTTTTTCTCCTTTTGAAAAGGAGGTTTGGCGATTTTCGCATACTTTCTTTAAATGCAAAAGGGGTGACGCTGATATGCGTTAATCAAAACATTTTTGACCCAAATCATGACTCCCCATGCAGGAAAATTCTTGACATAAGAAAATGGGGAAGTTAGAAAGAATGATTTATGCCCCTCCGTCAGCTTATAAATCGTATTTAGGGGTTTTCAATGTCAACTCGGACCGCGAATTGCAAGGGGCCGAATGACATGGTGAAGCAGACGGAAGTGATAGATCAACTGCTTGATTAAAGTGGAAAAAAATATGCAATTATCCTCCACGAAATGGTTGCGCAAAACGCTGTCGGCCTTGTTGATCCTGACGGCGACCCAGGTTGCCCAGGCGAGCACGGGTGGAAATCAGTCCCAGGACTATTTCCGCAAGATGCTCAAAAGCGAGGATCGCAACTCCCAGGCATCGCGCATCGACGATCCGATTGCCGAGGGACGTGGCGAGGTTTCGCGCATCCCTTCGACTCCGGTTCGCCTGGCGTCGCTGGTGCCGATCCAAACCGTGGTCGAACCGCAACGTACCGCCTCCAAGACCCGGGTGGTCATCGAGCGGATCCGGCGCGATGATACCTACGTCGAATTGATGCAGCGTCAAAACATTCCCAGAAAAACCGTCAAGCTTTTCGCGCTCAAGGCCAAGCCGCTCTTCGATCTCCAGCAGCGTCTGCGCACCGATACCCCGGTCAAATTGACCTTCAATCAGAACAACCAGTTGATCGGCTTCAGCTATCCGGTGGAGCGCGATCAGACCCTGCGCATCGCCATGGATGAGCAGGAGCGCATCACCGCCACCCTGGAAGCCAATCGTCAGCCGCCGCCGCAACCGGTCGCCTCCGAGGACAACAAGCCGGAGAGCCAGACCGAGGCCAAAAACGACAAGAAAAACGACAATCGGAACACGGATGAGGATTCGTCCAACAACGAGATCATCGTTGAGGACGAAACCGCCATGTCCGACGATGACGAAGACGACTCCTCCCCGCCGATTGCCGAGGCTCTTTCCCGTGAGTTCGCGGGTCTGATCGTCACCACCAAGGAGATCACCATCCGTCCGGGCGACTCCCTCGGTTCGCTGTTGGCGCGGCGTCATGTTCCCAATTTGACCGCCCTCCAGCTCTCCAAGTCGGCCCGTCCGGTGTATGATCTGGCCAAGCAGCTCGCGCCGGGGAAGACCATCACCCTCTCCTTCGCGCCGAACGGCAACCTGATCGGCATGATGTATCCGGTGGATCGCGAGCGCACCTTCTGGATCACCAGCCGCGACGGCAAGCACTTCACCGCCAAGTTCGAGAAGAAAATGCTCGATGTGCGGTTGGAGTCCATCGACGGCACGATCCGCAACGAGCGGTCGCTGTTCGTCGCCGCCAAGCGTGCCGGGTTGTCGCGCAATCTGGCCATCAAGCTGACCGGTCTGTTCGAGTGGGACATCGACTTCGCCCGTGATCTGCACCCTGGCGACCATTTCACCATCGTTCAGGAGGGTCTCTTTTACAAGGGCAAGCGGGTACGGGACGGGGATATCGTGGCCGCCGAGTTCACCAATCAGGGCCAATTGTTCCGTGCCGTGCGTTACATCGATCCGAACGGCCATGTCGGTTATTATGACAAGGACGGCAACAACGTGCGCAAGATGTTCATCCGCGCGCCCATGGACTACACCCGCGTCTCTTCGGTCTTCTCGAGCAACCGTCTGCATCCGGTCTATGGGTTCAACCGTGCCCACAAGGGTGTCGATTATGCCGCGCCGGTGGGAACGCCGGTGCGTGCCGCAGGTGAGGGCACGATCGAATCCGTCGGCTATCAGGGCGGGTATGGCAACATGATCGTGGTGCGTCACAGCCCCAAGTTCAGCACCGCTTATGCCCATCTAAGCTCCTTTGCCAGCGGCATGCGTCAGGGGCAGCGGATTCGTCAAGGTGAGGTGATCGGTCGGGTGGGTGCCACGGGCACGGCCACCGGTCCGCATCTTCATTATGAGGTTCGCATCAACGATCAGCAGGTCAATCCCTTCACCGTGCAGTTGCCCTCCAGCGGTCCGGTGGAGAAGCGCTTTCTCTCCGACTTCCGCAATCAGAGCAACCAGTTGATGACGTTGCTCAAGAAGCGCAAGACGGGTGATGTGACCCATCTGGCCTCGGCGGTGCTGACGCAGCGTTCCCAGTCGCGGTAAGGGGTGACCCAGGACGTGGATGAAAAAAGAGGGGATCTCCCCTCTTTTTTCGTTTTTGGGACCGCGGCACAGTTCAGATTTTCAACGGTCGCGGAGGGCGAAGGTTCCCGAACCCGCGCAATGGTCCATCCATTCGATCCATGACACCCGCGAGCCGGATTCATCCTGCCATGAACCAACCCGCCATTCCCGCCACCTGGACCATTCGTACCCTGCTTGCCTGGAGCACCCCCTGGCTTGGTCAGCGGGGCATCGACTCCCCGCGTCTGGATGGTGAGTTGTTGCTGGCCAAGGCGCTCGGGTTGCGTCGCATCGATCTGTTCCTTGACCCGCACCGACCGTTGACCCCCACGGAGTTGGGCGCCTTCAAGGCCTTGATCGTGCGTCGAGCCGCGCGTGAGCCGGTGGCCCATATTCTGGGGATGCGGGAGTTTTGGGGCATTGAATTTGAATCCAGCGGCGCGGCCTTGATTCCCCGTCCGGAGACCGAATTGCTGGTTGAAACGGTTCTGGCCCATTTCCCGGACCGTTCGACCCCACTGGCGATTTTGGAGCCGTGCGTGGGGAGTGGTGCGTTGTTGTGTGCGTTGCTCAAGGAGTATCCCCAGGCCGAGGGGGTTGGGAGTGATCTATCCGCCGAAGCGTTGGCGTTGGCGCGGTGCAATGTGGAGAGGTGCGGTCATGCGGCGCGTGTGACGCTTGTTGAAGGGGATCTGGACGCGTCCGTGGCTGAAGAAAGGGAATTTGACGTGGTGGTGGTCAACCCGCCGTACATCGCGTCTGGCGAGCTGGAGGGGTTGCAACCCGAGGTACGGGATTGGGAGCCGCGTTTGGCATTGGATGGCGGGGCGGATGGTTTGGTGTTGTTGAAGCGGTTGCCGGCGTTGTTCCGGCGGCGCATGCGTTCGGGCGGGGTGGCGGTGACCGAGATTGGGTATGATCAGGGGGAGGCGGTGGTGGCGTTGTTTCGGCGTGATGGATTCGAGGGGGTTGAGTTGTTGCGGGATTATCATCGGTTGCCGAGGGCGGTGGTGGTGAGAGGGTAGGGGGTAAACCGTCGCGGGGGACGGGGGGCCGAAGGCCCCCGGCGGAGGTTCGGAGGCAGAGCCTCCGAGACTTTTTCTTTGACTTTTCCTTTGACTTTGGCGCGCTCTTCAAAAAAGCGATTTTCACGTCTTTTGTGAAAATCGCTGCGCGCAGCCTTGGAAGATGGGTCGTTTTGCGCAGTTGGCAAAACGACCCATCTTCGCCTTGCCCAAAACAGCGTTTACACCTTACCATCCATCCTGACCACCCGCTCGCCAAACAACCCGGCCCGTCCCTCCCGACTGGTGAACACCACCGACGCCACCCCATGCGCGTGACAGAATTCCCGCAAATCTTCGGCCAATGCTTTCTCGCCCGTATCCGACAAGGGATTGCCCGGCTCGTCGATCAACACCAATCGCGGACGCAAGGCATAGAGAATGGCCACGCCCAGCCGATATTTCTCCGCCGAGGAGAAGAGATGCCAACCCCGATCCCAACACCCCGCGTCAAGCCTGGCACGCCGCAACGCCGCTTCGACATGCTCGTTTAAACCAGCGCCATGCAACCCGCGCGCAGCCGGGGCCAAACCCACCTCCTCACGCGGGGTGGCACAGAGAAACCGCAACTCCGGCACGCGAAACAGTACCCCAACACCCCCAACGTCAGGCCGGATCACCGAACCGGACGCAGGCTCGATCAAGCCGGCCATGACGCGCAACAACCGACTCTTGCCAACCGACTCCGGCCCGAGAATCGCCACCCGCTCCCCGGCCCGTACCACCAGATCAAGCGGAGACGATCCCTGGGACAAACGCGCCGCGCGCAAGGTCAACAACGGATCCGAAATGGTCACGCCTCCCCCATGCGCCCGGCCAGACGATAAACCGACTCCAACAACGCGGAGGCCCGATAGGGCTTGGTGAGAAAGGCATCCATGCCCGCGGTCAACCCGCGTGCCATCTCTTCTTGCAACGCGCCGGCGCTCACCCCGAGAATCGGTACCCTGGCGATCGCCTCGCCCAATACGCCGTCCCGGATCAAGCGCGTGGCCACGATGCCATCCATGTCCGGCATCTGCACATCCATCAACACGATGTCGTAAGGGTCGGAACGGAGTTTTTCCAGAGCCTCGCGACCATCCTCGGCCTGTTCGACCTGGTGACCGTCGCGGCTCAGGATGTGCGCGGCCAGTATGCGGTTGTCCACCCCGTCATCCACCACCAGAATCCGCAACGGACGGCTGGCGCCACCCGCATCAGCCAGGGAGTCCATGCCCGAGGTGATGTCGTGGATTGGGTCGGGGGTGGTACAGGGCTGGAAACGGGCCAGGAAGTGAAAGGCGCTGCCCTCGCCTTCGCCTCGACTCTCCAGCCACAGACGACCATGCATCATGGTGGCCAACTGACGGGAGATGGTCAATCCCAATCCCACGCCGCCGAAACGCCGGGTGGTGGAGAGATCGGCCTGGCTGAAACGGTCGAAGATCAGCTCCTGCTTCTCCAGGGGAACCCCGACGCCGGTGTCGATGACGGTGAAATGGAGCGCGATCGGCCAGGAGGGCTCCGACGGATCATCCGCCAGGTTCATGACGACGCGAATGTCGCCGCGCTCGGTGAACTTGATGGCATTGCCAACCAGGTTGACCAGAATCTGTCGCAGACGCAACGCATCCCCACGCACCCGAACCGGCACCTGGGGATCGATGTCGTGATGCAGGGCCAACCCTTTGCTCAACGCCGGGGCGCTCAGGATTTCACACACCATGAGCACCACCTCGCGGGGATTGAAAGAGGTCACCTCCAGACGCAACGCGCCGGCCTCGGCTTTGGAAAAGTCCAGGATGTCGTTGAGAAGCGCCAGAAGCGAATGGCTGGAACGCTGGATGATCTCCACGTATTGACGCTGCTCGGCGGTCAACTCGGTGACAGCCAACAGATCGGTCATGCCGATCACGCCGTTCATCGGGCTGCGGATCTCATGGCTCATGACCGCCAGAAAGGAGCTTTTGGCCTGATTGGCCGCCTCGGCGGCCTTGCGGGCGCGATCGAGTTCCGCCTGACGACTCAGGGCGGCGTGGGATGCGCGGATGTCACGACGCATGCCATCCATGGCCGCGGCCAGCCGACCCATCTCATCGGAGGAACCGGGCAGGACAATGACCGTCTCCAGATCCCCTTGCCCCAGGGCCTTGGCGTGGCGGTCGAGACGACGGATCGGATCCGTGACGATTTTTTTCAACAGGAGGGATAATGAAATGCCAAGAACAATGAAGATGGCCAGAAACGAGGCGATCAACAGGCGAATGCGCGAAGAGGCGGCCAGATCGGCGTTGCGGGTCAGAAGACCGACCTCCACCTTGCCGATCGGCTCGGTATCCGTGGGCTCGACGAGCACATCGACACGAAAAAGCCGTACCGTGCCGCTGAGAGCCAGGGAGAGGGAATCGACCGTGTTGAGATCCGGCGCCTGGGCGATCACCCGGCCATTGGCATCGAGAATGCGCACGAAACCAACGTCGTATTGGGTGCGGGTGAGTCGCTTGACGTAACTGGCCAGAACAATGTCATCCAGGGTGAGCAGCGGCTCGATGGAAAAGATGGCCGCCGCCTCGGCCAGGGCGGCACCCTGACGCTGGATGCGGTCCGACAGGGCCCGTTGTTCGGCGACCACCGCGTTCCAGCTCATCAGGACCGTCGGAATGGCCAGCAACAACAAAGTCGAGCCGATCAGCTTGACATCCAGACGCATGCGTTGCCAGATTCGTATGAAGAACATGCCCGTTGTTTCAACCCGAATGAGTGGTTCCGACGCATCATTTCGCCGGATCCGCCACGAGGACGGTCCGGGGTTGGGGCGGTGAAGGTCCATGCCGGTTTGCAACTATGACATGCCCCACCGGAACAAAACAAGCGCAACGATGGTCCGCTCCCTTGCAAATTGGAGATAAAGAGGTAATTATCATAATTTACCACCATCCGGACGCAAGAACGATTCTGGATGCGCAAAATGGTAAAGACCCAATCGCAATAAAAGGGGCGGGCCACGTCGATCATCGACGCTGGCATGGGGGGTCGCTCTGGCCGTGGAATCCGTTCGGTTCGCCAAGGGCCGAATCCACGGCGTCATGGAACCAACCGCCCGCAAGATTGATCCTAGGGACAACCGGTAACGAACAAGGAGAATGGAATCATGAGCAAAAGAGTTGCATTGGTGACGGGTGGCGCGGGCGGAATCGGCACGGCAATCTGTCGTGCACTGAGCAAGGAAGGATATCGGGTGGTCACCACCTGCGCGCCGGTCTTCGAGTGCCCCAACCTCGATGGATGGAAACAATCCATGCGCGATGAAGGGCTCGACATTCCGGTCTATGAGGCCGATGTGGCCGATTTCGAGTCGTGCAAGCAGGCGGTCGAGAAGATCGAAGCCGAGGTCGGTCCGGTGGATGTGCTGGTCAACTGCGCCGGCATCACCCGCGACAGCGTGCTCAAGAAGATGACCCCGGATCAGTGGAATCAGGTGATCGGCGTCAACCTCGACAGCGTTTTCAACCTCACCCGTCAGGTCTTTCCGGGCATGCTGGATCGCGGTTTTGGCCGCATCGTCAACATCGCCTCGGTCAATGGCCGCAAGGGTCAGTTCGGTCAGGCCAACTACTCGGCGGCCAAGGCCGGCATGCACGGCTTCACCATGGCCGTGGCCCAGGAAGGGATCCGCAAGAACGTCACCTGCAACACCATCAGCCCTGGCTACGTGGCCACGGAAATGGTGAAGAAAATTCGCGAGGACGTGCTGCAATCCATCATCGCCCAGATCCCCGCCGGTCGTCTGGCCGAACCGTCGGAGATCGCCCGGGTCGTGGCCTTCCTGGCCGCGGAAGAGTCCGGCTTCATCACCGGCGCCAACATCGACATCAACGGCGGTCAGTTCATTCACTGATCGTCCCCCACCCGTGGGCGTGATCGCCGGATTGATGTTCGCCCAGGCCGGGGAACCGCATGCAACCCTCGCGGTTCCCCCGGCCTCTCATCAACGGGTCGGAAGAGGAGAGGCTCCATTTTATGGATGAGATCCCGGTTCGCATCATCAAAAAATACGCCAACCGACGTCTGTACGATACCGAGCAGTCGGCTTACATCACCTTGGATGGGGTACGCGACCTGGTGATGAACCGCGTTCCGTTCCAGGTGGTCGATAACCGTACCGGTGCTGATTTGACCCGTCTGATTTTGTTGCAGATCATCAGCGAACAAGAGGACAAGGGCCATCCGGTCTTCGATTCCGATGCCTTGCAGATGATCATCCGGTTTTACGGCGATACCTTGCAAGAGGCGCTCGGCGAATGGATGAAACAGAGCCTGGATGCCTTCATGACTCAAAAAAATATCTTCCAAACCGCGCCCGATCCATTGAGTCTGATCAGCGAAATGGGGCGGCGCAATCTGGAGATGTGGCACTCCCTGCAAGGAAGCCTCGTCTCCCTGACTCTCGGCCCCACGCCCAAGAAAAAAGAGTAATGCCGTTACCTGGCTGCACAGGCGGGAAAAATTTTTTTCTCCTTGCCTGCAAAAAATCTATTGACAGGGTTGGTTGCATTCAATTATGCTGCACCGCAACATTGTTGCATTGCAGCAAACTGCGACGACATGTGCACTCACTCGATAAGGATCAATCACAATGGACAATAACAAGGTTGCTGAACGCATGACGGAATTGACCAAGCGGATGATGGATTCGATCACCGATCTGCAAAAAATCAACGATCGCACCGTGCAGGAACTGACCAAGCAACAGCTCGAGGCCGCCGAGGGTTTCATCACCGCCGGTGCCCGGCAGCTTAAGGATCTGAGCTCCGCCAAAACCATTCAGGAAGCGGTCTCCACCCAGGCGGACATCGCCACCAATCTGGGCAAAATGATGGTCGAGAATGCCAAGCGCACCATGGATGTGCTGACCCAGGGGCAGAGCGAACTCAAGGATCTGATCGAAAAGAACATCACGAAACTGGTGGAAGAGGCCAAGGCCGGATTGGAATAATCCGGGGTCGTTTTTGCCGGCATCGGGGCGACCTCCGCATCTGGCGCGAGGTGGGACCAACAGCTCCGCAGTAACGGCGCAGGGACGCGCCGTCCAATTTTTTGATCAGGATTCTCGGTCACAATAACGATACTAGTTATTGAAATTGAACAACAATTCCATTCATCAAGTCGATATAAGCTGTTTCATAAGAAAACTTGCATGGTGGGGGGAGACCCCCGCCCCGTGGCGATCTCTTCGGGAGTGCCACGGTAAGGCCGCTGATGAATCCCCTTCAAGGAGTCGAACATGGACAACAATCCGTTTACCGGTGACTGGATGGCCGGATGGCAGAACCTGCAACGCAAAATGTGGGAAGATTGGTCGGAGGTGACGCAAAGCTCCTGGTCCAACTCCTGGCAGCAGGACAATCCGATGAATTTTTTCAAGGATGGGATGAGCGGGTGGCAGAAGATGTTCGCCATGCCGCAGGCGACGCCCGAGGTGATGGCCATGCGTCACGCCATGGGCTCGATGGAAGAGTTCATGCGCATGGGTCGTGAAGTGTTCAAGATGTTCCAGAACATGTCCGAGGGGGCCAACCTGACGCAGGATTGGACCGCCCAGCTCGACAAGTCGATTCAGCAGGCCAAGGCGATGTTCAGCCAGGGTCAGGATTCGTTTCAGGGTGCCATGGGTCAGTGGGGCAAGCTCGATGGCATGAACGCCATGATGGGCAACCCCATGATGAACAACCCCATGAAGGCGTGGAGCGATTTTCTGAACACCAATCCGATCTTCGCCAACGACACGATGCGTGGCATGCTGGCGGGTGGTCAGGCCTCGGAAGAGGCGATGATGCGTTTTCTGTCGGTTCCGGGCGTGGGATTCAACCGCGAACGGCAGGAGAAGATGCAAGAAGGGATGCGGTTGATCCTGGAGTATCGCAAGACGTTCGAAGAGTTCCAGAAACTCATGAACGAGACCTCCAAGAAGGCCCTCGACAAGCTGCACAAGAAGCTGTTGGAGATGGGCGCCGAGGGCAAGCCGTTGCAGAGCATGCGTGATCTGTATGTGCTGTGGGTGGATTGCAACGAGGAGGCGAATGCGGCCACGGTCACGACCAAGGAGTACAACGAGATCAATTCGCGCATGATGAATGCGTTGATGCGGGTGCGTCGCAACATGGCGGAAAACATGGATAGCGCCATGGGGTCGATGAACCTGCCGACGCGGCGCGAACTCGACAGCGCCCATCGTCAGATCGCCTCCCTGCGTCGTCGTCTCTCCGCGCTGGAGGATGCTTTGCAGGAGCTTAAGGGAAAGGATTCGAGCGCGGAGATTCACGCTCTGCGCGATGACATGGAAAAGCTCGGCGTGCGTCGTCTGCGGGATGAGTTGGCGGATCTGAAGCGTCAACTGGAGGAGTCGTCGTCTGCCCCGACCCTGTCGGTGGTGGAGAGTGTCGGCACGGAAGCGACCCCGGAGAAATCGGCCATCAAAAAGACGGTGCGTATCGGCAACGCCAAGCCGGCCATGGTCGCCGCGCCCGCCAATAAAGGAGAGTAAGCCATGTTTCCGTTTGCCATCAATCCGGAAAAGGCCGTGGAAGAGCTGACCCGTTTCAACAAAAAGCTCGCCGCCGGACTCAAGACCTTCACCGAGGTGGGCCAGATCGAATCGGGCATCAGCGCCAAGGAAGCGGTCTATCGCGAGGACAAGGTGACGTTGTATCACTACACCCCGAAGGTGGAGAATCCGCATCGGGTGCCCATCCTGGTGGTGTATGCGTTGGTCAACCGTCCCTACATGGCCGATCTGCAGGAAGATCGCTCCATGATCAAGGGGTTGCTCGACGAAGGCATGGATGTCTACCTGGTGGACTGGGGCTATCCGGATGCTTCGGATCGCTACCTGACCATGGATGATTACATCAATGTCTATCTGAAGCACTGCGTGGATTACATCCGCGAGAAGCATGACATCTATCGGGTGAATCTGCTCGGTATCTGCCAGGGCGGCACGTTCAGCCTCTGCTTCACGGCGTTGCATCCGGATCGGGTGCGCAATCTGGTTCCCATGGTCACCCCGGTCGATTTCCACACCCCGGACAACCTGTTGAGCCAGTGGGTTCGCAACGTGGATGTGGATCTGCTGGTCGATACCCTGGGCAACATCCCAGGCGATCTGCTGAATGTCACCTTCCTGTCGATGAACCCTTACCGGTTGACCGGCCAGAAGTATCTGGACATGGTGGATCTGCTTGACGACAAGGTGAAGTTGAAAAACTTCCTGCGCATGGAGAAGTGGATCTTTGATTCGCCGGACCAGGCGGGCGAGACCTTCCGGCAGTTTGCCAAGGATTTCTTCCAGAAGAACGGTCTGATCAAGGGAAGCGTCAAAATCGGCGAGCGTCGGGTGGATCTGTCCAACATCACCATGCCGGTGTTGAATGTGTTCGCCACCAAGGATCATCTGGTGCCGCCGAACGCCTCCAAGGCCCTCAAGCAGTATGTGGGCAGCAGCGACTACCATGAATTCGCCTTCAATGGTGGTCACATCGGTATCTATGTGAGCGGACGCTCTCAAGCGGAAGTTCCACCGACCATCGCCAATTGGCTGAAAGAGCGGGGTTGATCCCCCTCCGTTTGACCTGATGGCGGGAGGCCCCCATGCGCATGGGGGCTCCTCGCCTCACCCCCCATCCGTGGCGCGTCTTCGGGCGTTTCCACGGTAACGCGAGGCCCCGGTTGTCATGCATGGATGCATGGACCGGGGCCGAGCACCCCCCTCCGAATGTTTCCGTTTTCCCCCCCAATTTTGTCGTTGTCCGAATCAGGCTTCGGTATCACAATCCAAGGGATGTTTGATTTGGATACCGGATCGGCTTGTCCATCCACATTTACCATGACAGCTTTCCGATACGCCGGCGCGCATGGGATCATGTTCCCATCCATCGCCACGAACGGAACATTCCAGAGATGGCTATCATCGCGGAGCAAACCACCATGCACGGTCACGGCTTCTCCTGGTATCGGCTGCGCGCCATGATGTTCAAGGAGTTCATTCAAATGCGCCGGGATCGTCTCACCTTTGCCATGATGGTGATGATCCCGATGGTGCAGTTGATCCTGTTCGGTTTTGCCATCAACTCCGATCCCAGGAATCTGCCTACCGCCATCCTGGATCGGGATCACGGACCCTTTGGGCGCTCTCTGATGGCGCAGATGCAGGCTTCGGGCTATTTTCGGGTCACCGAGAGCATCGACGATGACGTTCGGATCGAAGAGAGTCTGGCGCTGGGCCGGGTACAGTTCGTGGTGACCATTCCGGAAGGGTTCTCCCGTTCC
Organism: Magnetococcales bacterium; assembly: GCA_015231775.1. GTDB lineage: Bacteria > Pseudomonadota > Magnetococcia > Magnetococcales > Magnetaquicoccaceae > Magnetaquiglobus. The sequence goes on from JADGAY010000009.1 coordinate 36,335, forward strand.
GTGGCGCGGGGCGAGCGTCCGGAGCTGTTGATCGAGGCCGATGCCACCGATCCCGCCGCCACTTCCAATGCCCTGGGCACGGTAAGCGCCCTGGTCTGGCACGCCATGGATCGGGAGTTGACCGGACCGCTATCCGGGTTGCGCGTCGGGTACCCGCCGTTCGACCTCAAGGTGCATCGACGCTATAATCAAGAGGGAATCACCCAGTTCAATGTGGTGCCGGGGTTGATGGGGGTGGTGTTGACCATGACCATGGTGATCATGACTGCGTTGGGAGTGACCCGCGAGCGGGAGCGCGGCACCATGGAGAATCTGTTGGTCACCCCGTTGCGACCCGCGGAGGTGATGCTGGGCAAGATTCTGCCGTATGTGGTGGTGGGCTACATTCAGATGAGTCTGATTCTGGTGGCGGCGCGGGTGATCTTCGATGTGCCGGTGGTGGGCAACATCCTGGTGTTGATGTTGGCGAGCGTGGTGTTCATTGCCGCCAACCTGGCGGTGGGATTCACCTTTTCCACCCTGGCCCGCAATCAGTTGCAGGCCATGCAGATGGGATTTTTTTATTTTTTGCCAAATATTCTCCTCTCCGGATTCATGTTTCCGTTTCGCGGCATGCCCCAGTGGGCGCAGAACATCGGCGAGGTGTTGCCCTTGACCCATTTTTTGCGCATCGTGCGCGGGGTGATGCTCAAGGGGAACGGGCCGGTGGAGATCATCGGCGAGGTGGGGGTGTTGGGGTTGTTCATGCTGGCGGTGAGCATCCTTGCGCTCAGGCGGTATCGGGAGACGTTGGATTGATCGACCCCCGATCCCCGGCCCTCACGGCTCGACGATGATCGTCCCCTTCATGCGGTTTTCGTGCGGGGTGCAGTGATAGGGATAGGTGCCAGGCGTGGTGAAGAGATGGCTCCAGCTCTCGCCGGGAAAGAAATCGGCGGAGATGAACTGGCCTGCCTCGTCGCTGGCCACGGCATGATAGGTGGCGCCAGCCTCGTTGTTCTTCCAGGTGACGGTGGTACCGACCCGCACGGTGAGGGTGGCCGGATGAAAGGCCATTTTCTGAATGCTCACCTCCACCGGAGCGGGTGGCTCCCCGGCCTGGATGGCACCTGGAGAGAGACAGAGCAAGGCGGTCAACAACCAACCATGATGGAATCCAGACACGTTCATGGTCTCCTTCCGTTGGTTCAAATGGTAAACTTTTCTTTGATCTTGGCGCACTCGCCCTGGGCATAGGAGAGAAACTCCTCCACCGCCTTGGAGCGGAATTTCTGCTTCTGAAAGACAAAATTGAGCTTGCGCTTGATGGTCCCTTCCTTGAGGCGACGCAGCACCAGGCTCTTGAGCTGGACCTCCTTGCGCAACGCCATGGTCGAGACGATGCTGAACCCCACGCCGCCTTCGACCGCGGCCTTGATCGATTCGGTGGCGCCCATCTCCAGGATGAGGTCCAACTGGTCGTAATGGATTCCGAATTTGCTCAACTGTTCGGTGATCACCGCGCGCGTTCCCGATCCCTCTTCGCGGGAGACGAACGGATACTCCTTGAGTCGATGCACCGGCACCTCCTCGAGCTTGGTGAACGGATGATTCGGGGACATGATCAGCACCAGCTCATCCTCCATGCAGGAGGAGACCACGATGTTTTTATTGCTGATCGGCCCTTCGATCATGCCGATGTCGATGGTGGCGTCCTCGAGCTTGCGCACCACGGTGCGGGTGTTGTGAACGGTCAGACGTATCTGCACGCCGGGAAAACCGTCGTGATACCCGCTCAGGATGCGCGGCAGGAGGTACTCCCCCAGGGTGGTGGTGGCGCCGAGCTTGATCACCCCACGGGTCACGCCGGTCATCTCGTTGATGGCCTTTTCCGTCTCCCGATAGAGTTCCAGGATCCGGTCCGCGTAACTGAAGACCATCATGCCCGCCTCGGTGAGGGAGATGCGGTTGTGATGGCGATCAAAAAGGCGCGTGTTGAAGTGCTCTTCGAGCTGGCGGATCTGGAACGTGACGGCGGGCTGGGTGAGATAAAGCTCTTCAGCCGCGCGGGTGAAGGAGAGGTGTTTGGCCACGGAGTAGAAAACCCGGAGCCGGGTATCGGAAAAGCTCATGGGATGATCTGCCTTCTGACGGTAAACCGAAAGCGATTGGGGAATTGGTCCGATATGCTAAAAAAAAATTTGATGGATGTATAGGAAAAAAGGGTTCAGCATGCACATTCATGATGAGGGGAGCCCCCCCTCACCCCCCACCTGTGGAGCACCCTTCGGGAGTTCCACGGTAAATTTGCAGGATGGGGGGAGCCCCCCCTCACCCCCCACCCGTGGAGCACCCTTCGGGAGTTCCACGGTAAATTTGCAGGATGGGGGGAGCCCCCC
>JADGAY010000009.1:38812-42006 GCA_015231775.1 Magnetococcales bacterium
CTCACCCCCCACCCGTGGAGCACCCTTCGGGAGTTCCACGGTAAAAAAGGGTGGTCAACAAACCCATGACTTGGGAATGATCCGCAAAACACGGTATAGTGGCGACCATGAACGTCATTGAAACGATTCCAAACCGGTGGGAGGTCGTGGTTAATCAAGATGAGTCTCAAACCCCGCATCGAATCCCAGGAGGCTTTGACTCCGCGTTATGCCCGTTATCGGCGTTTGTGGTGCGAGGCTCGACCCGATCTCGACCAGACCCTTCGAGCCGGTCGGATGGTACGCACCTCCCTGGCTGAATTGCGTGTTGGGTTCGATGTGATTCTGTTGGACGCTTTTGGCGTGTTGAATCTGGGTGACGGGGTGATTCCCGGCGCGCCCGAGGCGGTGGCGGGGCTGTTCGCGGCGGGCAGGCAGGTGCGGGTGGTCTCCAACAACGCCTCCCAGTCCCCGGCGCGGATGGTGGGTAAGCTCAGGGAGATGGGCTATGCGTTCGGGGAGGGGCATATCATCTCCTCGGGCATGGCGGTTGGGCCGTATGTGGCGGCCTCGAGGTATCGCGACCGGCCCTATTTGTTGGTCGGCAGTGAGGACAGCGCGTTGTATGCGTCGGATGCCGAGGCCTGGATGGTCAATCGCGTTGGTTCGCGTCGGGCCATCGAGGAGGCGGAATACCTGCTTTTTTGCAGCAATCGGGACTACCACGGCGGCCAGCAGGAGCGGGATGCCAAGGCGTTGTTGTCGATGAAGCGAGTTCCGTTGTTGCTGGCCAATCCGGATCTGGTCACTCCCAAGCCGGATGGTCGGTTGGAGGCGGTGGCCGGTTATGCGGCCATGGATCTGGTGGAGGCGCATGATCTGGCCATCGAGGGGATTGGCAAGCCCTTCGCGCCGATTTTCGAGTTGGTGCGTGGGCAGTTTCCGGATGTGGCTCCGGAGCGGATTTTGATGGTTGGGGACACGTTGGATACCGATGTGTTGGGAGCGGCGGCGATGGGATTTGCCAGTTGTCTGGCCTTGTCCGGGGCGTGTGCCGGGTGGGGGACGGATTTGGAGCGCTTGTGTGATGCGCGGGGGATTCGTCCGGATTATGTGATTCCTTCGTTGGGTGGATAAAAATTGTCGGGGTAGGGGAGTATCGCCGGGGTCCGGGGACCGGCTCGGTCCCCGGCGGGGGCGGGGCAGAGCCCCGCGACTTTAGTTTTTGATTTTGCGCGCTGCCTTGGCTGCGGGATCGTTTCGCGTCTTTTGCGAAACGATCCCGCGAACATGGCCCAAAAGTGTCAAGCGCACGAAAGACTAAAGACAAACAAAATCAAAGTCCCAAGGGCGTTGCCCTTGGATCCCACCAGGGGCCACTGGCCTCTGGACCCCGCCAGTTTGGGGGGCTTGGTATCGTTTACATCTTCATTTTCTTTCCACTGATTGGGAGAGTCGAGGATCATGGCCGAATTTCGATATGGTGAGCTGTTCAATCTGGGACACGACGAAACCGAATTTCGTCTGTTAAGCCGCGATTTCGTGCGCGAGGAGAACTTTCGCGGCGCACGGATGGTGATGGTCGATCCGGAAGGTCTGACCTTGCTGGCGCAAGAGGCGATGCGCGATGTGTCGTTTTTGTTGCGCACCAGCCATTTGCAGCAACTGCGCGCCATTCTCGACGATCCCGAAGCCTCCGGCAATGATCGCTACGTGGCCCTGGAGTTGTTGAAAAATGCCACCATCGCGGCGGATATGGTGTTGCCGAGCTGTCAGGATACCGGCACGGCCACGGTGGTGGCCAAGAAGGGGCAACGGGTCTGGACCGGTGGCAACGATCGCGAGGCTTTGGCGCGGGGTATCTTCTCTGCCTACGCCGACAACAATCTCCGTTACTCCCAGGTGGCGCCGATCAACTTGTACGACGAAAAAAACACCGGCACCAATCTTCCGGCCCAGATCGACATCGAGGCCGTGGACGGCGAAGCCTATAAATTCCTCTTTTTGGCCAAGGGGGGCGGCTCGGCCAACAAGACCTTTTTGTTCCAGCAGAACAAGTCGTTGCTGAATCCGGCCTCACTGGCGGCCTTCGTCGCCGACAAGCTCAAGGGGCTCGGAACCTCGGCCTGTCCGCCCTATCATCTGGCGTTGGTGATCGGTGGGCTCTCGCCGGAGATGACCTTGAAGACCGTCAAGCTCGCCTCGGCGCGCTATCTGGACACCCTGCCCGAGACCGGCGATGGCATTGGTGGCGCGTTGCGGGATCGCGCCTTCGAGGCCGAGGTGTTGGAGATGGCCAAGAACATCGGTCTGGGCGCCCAGTTCGGTGGCAAATATTTTGCCCATGATGTGCGGGTGATCCGTCTGCCGCGCCATGGGGCCTCGTGTCCGGTGGGGTTGGGGGTGTCGTGTTCGGCGGACCGCAACATTCTGGCCAAGATCAACGCCGAGGGGATCTGGCTTGAAGCGTTGGAGCGGGATCCGGCCCGTTTCCTCCCCGAGGTCGAGCCGACTTTCGGCGAGACGGTGCGGGTGGATTTGAACCGGCCCATGAGCGAGATCCGTGCCGAATTGAGCCGTTATCCGATCCGCACCCGTCTGTCGCTGAACGGTCCGATCGTGGTGGCGCGTGACATCGCCCATGCGCGCATTCAGGAGCGTTTGGAGCGTGGCGAGGAGATGCCGGAGTACTTCAAGAATCACATCGTCTATTATGCCGGCCCGGCCAAGAAGCCGGACGGCATGGCTTCCGGGTCGTTCGGCCCCACCACCGCCGGGCGCATGGACAGCTATGTGGACCGTTTCCAGAAGGCTGGCGGATCGTTGGTGATGCTGGCCAAGGGAAATCGCAGCCGCGAGGTGACCGTGGCCTGCAAGGCCAATGGGGGATTCTATCTCGGTTCGATCGGTGGCGCGGCGGCTTCGTTGGCTCAGAAAAGCATCCGCAAGGTGGAGGTGATCGATTTTCCCGAATTGGGCATGGAGGCGGTGCATCGCATCGAGGTGGAGGATTTTCCGGCCTTCATCGTGGTGGATGACAAGGGCGGGGATTTCTTCGCGGCGTTGGGATTGTAGTAGAAGAGGGGGGATTATCCCCTCCGGCGGGGGGCAGAGCCCCGCGATTTTATTGGGGCGCAAAAAAAGCCGCCTTCGGCGGCCAGTTTGGGGCCATGTTCGCGGGATCGTTTCGCCAAAGGCGCGAAACGATCCCGCAG
>JADGAY010000178.1 GCA_015231775.1 Magnetococcales bacterium
CAGAGCCTCGCGATGGACGATCAGGTGATGGCGATGGGTGGCGACGATGCGCCCGAGGATGCGATCGCCGGGGATCACCCCGGCCACGAAGGCCACCTGGCCCTGGACGCGGGAGAGTCCCATGCCCCCAGGCACGATCTTTTCGATCACCAGTTCCAGGGTGGATTCCGACCGGTTGGAAGGGGGGTTACTCATCCCATCGGATCGCACGTTGCAGGGTGCCGCTCTTCTCGAAGGGCACGGAGCCAATGAAGGGGATTTCGACGTGGATGCGACCGCTGAGCCGGTAGTCGGCGGAGAGTTCCTTTTTGCGCAACAGGGCGGAGAGCTGTTTCATGGCCTTGTTGAGTTCCGTGGCCACCTCCAGGTCGAACTCGGCGGTGCCATGGGCCGGAATGACGAAGAAATCGGTGGTTTTGCCCGTGGCAAAATCCATCCCCTGCATTTCAAGGCGACATTCGATGCCGCCGATGGGCAACTCCACCGGGTTGGGATTCTCCACCTTGATCCGTACCCGCAGGCGCGGTTCCAGGAAGGCGGGTTTGCCCTTGCGGGCCGGTTGCACGTCCACGACGCTTAAGCGGGGTTTCTCCAGTTTGGGTTTGTCACCGGCGAGATCCGCCAGTGGGGCGCACGCCGCAAGCCACCATCCGACGGCGATCACAACCAGGAGTCGGGGGAGGAAGTCGCGTATCCGGAAAAAAACCTTGCCCACCTTGCCCTCGAAGGAGGAGTGTTACCCGTGGATCTGGATGGTCGCCATCCCCGAACCGTGTGGGATGCAGGGGGATGGCGACCGGAGGATCAGGATTGGACGCGCTGGAACGGGTTGTCGCGAATGATGGTCTGTACCCGATCCGGACCGGTGGAGAGGATGGCGGCGGGAATGCCGGTCAGTTGCTCCAGACGGGCGATGTAGTCGCGCGCAGCCTTGGGGAGTTGCTCCACCTGGTCGATGCCCGAGGTGGATTCGCTCCAGCCGGGCATCTCTTCGTAGATTGGCTGACAGGCCTCGAGCACCCCCGGATCCGAGGGCATGGTGGTCAGTTTTTGACCGTTGCGTTGATACCCCACGCAGATCTTGAGGGCGGGCAGACCATCGAGCACGTCGAGCTTGGTCAAGGCCAGGCCGGTGATGCCGTTGATGCGCGCCGCGTGACGCACCACCACGGCGTCGAACCAGCCGCAGCGGCGGGCGCGACCGGTACTGGCCCCCAGTTCGTGTCCCACCTTGAAGAGATGCTCGCCCACGGCGTCGTGGAGTTCGGTGGGGAAGGGGCCACTGCCCACGCGGGTGGTATAGGCCTTGGCCACACCGAGCACGTAATCGATGCGCGTGGGTCCGACGCCGGTTCCGGAGCAGGCCCCGCCCGCCACGGTCGAGGAGGAGGTGACGAAGGGATAGGTGCCGTGATCCACGTCGAGCATGGTTCCCTGGGCCCCTTCGAAGAGGATCGACTGCCCGGCTTCCATGGCATCGCCCAGGATCATGCTGACATCATCGATGAACGGCGCCAGTTGATCGGCCATGCGCAGGTAGTCGTCGCGGATCGCTTCGAGGGTGAAGGTGGCGGCGTTGTGGAAATTCTCCAGCACGAAGTTGTGGTAGGCGAGATTTTCCTGCAACTTGGATTCGAACAGTTGCCGGTTGTAGAGATCGCCGACGCGGATGCCGCGCCGGGCCATTTTATCCTCGTAGGCAGGACCGATGCCCCGTCCCGTGGTGCCGATCTTGCCCTTGCCCTTGCGGCGTTCGCGGGCCAGATCGAGTTCGCGGTGATAGGGCATGATGAGATGGGTGAGGGCGGAGATCTTGAAGCCCGCGCCGGTGATGGTCACCCCCTGACCGGACAACTCCTCGATTTCGGCGATGAGGGCGGTGGGATCCAGCACCACGCCGTTGCCGATCAAGCAGGTCTTGCCGCGCACGATGCCGGATGGGATCAGGTGCAGGACATATTTGATGCCATCCACCACCAGGGTGTGACCGGCGTTGTGTCCGCCCTGAAAGCGGACCACGGCGTCCGCCTGTTCGGTGAGAAGATCGACGATCTTTCCCTTGCCCTCGTCGCCCCACTGGGCACCCAAGATGATGACATTGGCCATGGTTGGTTGGTCTCTTTATTAAAAAACGATCGCGGAATGGGACAAGCCAAAAGGACCGGTCGGGTTTCGATCAGTCAGCCAATTTGGAACTATGACACCAAATCCCCGTGGATGCCAGCGTTAAAATGCACTCTCTGGCGGGCATGGATGGGATATTTTCCAGATCCTGAATTGCGGTCTGATTTTTGCAAAACACCTTCGATGTGTTCTCCATGTTGGGTTGTTTCGGATTGGCGAGGGTGAAGCGGTGATGAAAACGGGTTTGCGAATCCTTGGTATCGCTCTTTTGGGGGTGATTCTGACCGGATGCGGCGGAGGCGGCAGTGGATCGGGTTCCAAGTCGTCGAGTGCGAGTGCGACCACGACCACCACCACATCGACCAGCACCACCTATTATGGAATTTTTCAAGGCTCGACCGTGGTGGGTGTCCACTACAAGAGTGAACTGGGCACGCTCGTCAAGGAGGGGGAGACCGATTCCCTCGGGCGCTTCGAATATCTCTCCAATGGCACCACCATCGCGCCGGTGACCTTTTCCGTGGGTGGTGTGGTGCTGGGCACGATCACGCCGAGCACCACCACTGGTTCCTACAGCATGAGCGTTTTTGACCTGGTGAACGCCTCGGATGTGGAGGCGCGGGTCAAGGCGACCAATCTGCAACGGTTTCTGGCCAGCGTGGATGCCTCACCGAACGCCGACATCATCTGGATTTCCCCGGCCACGCGCACCGCCTTGGCTTCCGAGAGCGTCAAGCTCAACGAGTTGACCAGCACCGATTTCGACACCCGCGCCACGAGCCTGATCAACACCCTGGTGACCAGCGGCGCCGTGTCAACCGGCACCACCCTGGTCTCCGAGAGCGCGGTTACCACCCACATTCAGGAGACCAAAACCCAGATCGATGCCGCGCGGATCGGTAGCGTCACCCTGACCACCGGCGCCGAATCGGTGCCGGCGGATGGCAAAACCCGCCTGCTGGTGCAGGTGAAGGCGAAAACCAGCGACAGCAAGGTGTTGACCGGCGGACTGGTGACCGTGACCACCACCCTGGGCAGCCTGGGCGGCGAGACCGACCTCTGCGCAACCTCGACTCCGACCCCCACCACCCAGGTGGAGCGAATGACCGACAACAGCGGCACCGTCACCCTGCTGTTGACCCCCGGTTGTCAGAGCGGCACCGGGACCGTCACCGCCTCCATCGGCGGCATGCTCGCCTCGACCACGGTGCGGTTCACCGCCTCCCCGATTTCAAACACCACCAGCAACACCGGCGCATTCCAAGGGTATATCCTGGAAGGGGTTCACTATCGCAGTGAACTCGACGGCGAGGTGCGGGAGGGGGAGACCGACTCGGAAGGGAAGTTCCAATACCTGTCCGAGGGCGCCACCATCGCGCCGGTGACCTTCTCCATTGGCGGGATGACCTTGGGTACGATCAGGCCGACCTCCACCATCGGTATCCATTATGTGACCGTGCATGATCTGGTGAATCCGGATGATGTGGATGCCTTGACCAAGGCCACCAATCTGCAAAGATTGTTGAGTTCCATCAGCACTGCCGCAACCTCGAACACGATCCGGATCACCACCCAGGAGCGGATCGCCCTGGTGGGTGAATCGGACCAACTGGCCGAACTGCCGGTATCCCAGTTCGACGCCCGCGCCACGACCCTGATCAACAAGCTGATTGCGGCCAATGCCTTGCCCGCCGGCGGAACGCTGCTCGATCCGAGCGCGGTGAACGGCAATCTGAGCTTGTACAAGGGTCAGAACGACGCCGCGCGCATCGATTCCATGTTGATTTCTGGCAGCGATACGGTGGCGGCGGACGGAACCACGAAAATCACCCTGCAAATCCAAGTGGTTCCGAAATCCGGTCAAACCAGTGCCGGGACATTGGTGCATGTCGAGACCAGCGGGGGCACGCTGGGCAACGAAACCAACCTCTGCGCCGCCACGCCCGTCATGACCCGGACCAAGGATACCTTCACCCGCCCGGATGGTTACGCCTATGTGACCCTGACGCCGGGTTGTCTCGCCGGGAACGTGGTGGTCACCGCCTCGGTGGGGGGGTTGATCAAGCAAAAGAACATCGTTTTCGCCCCCGGTCCGGTGGTCGTGTCCAACTCCGCCCTGGTGGCCAATCCATTGAGCATGACCGCGGATGGGAAAACCACCGCCCAGGTCACCGTCACCCTGCGCGATGCCCACGGCAATCCCGCCTCGGACAACACCACGGTGACCCTGGTCACGGATTTGGGCACGATCTCGGGTGACGCCAGCCAGAAGAGTCTCGCCGGCAAGGCCACCTTCACCCTGGTGGCACCCGGCAGTGTCGGCACCGCCCATCTGTCGATTCAGGAGTATCCGGCCCTGACCGCCTCGGTTACCTATGCGGCGGTTCCGGACAGTTCTACCCATCGCACCGGCGTGTTCCAGGGGTATACCCTGGTGGGGGTCCATTACAAGAGCCAGCTTGGCAGTTCGGTCCTCGAAGGGGAGACCGACTCCGAGGGGAAATTCCAGTATCTGGTGGATGGCATCACCGTGGCCCCGGTCACCTTCTCGATCGGCGGGGTGGTGCTGGGCACGATCAATCCGCCGCAATATTCCGGATATTATTATGTGACCGTGCACGATCTGGTGCATGCCGAAGATGTGGACGCCTTGACCAAGGCAATCAACATTCAGCGGTTTTTGAGTTCCATTTCCACCTCCGCGACGCTGAACACGATTCTGATCAAGGCTTCGGAACGGACCGCCCTGGCGAATGAATCGGTCAATCTCGCGGCGTTGCCGATCTCCCAGTTCGAGACCCGTGCCAAAGATTTGGTCGATATTCTGGTCGGGGCCAATATTTTGTACGCTGGCACGACGCTCATTGAGAGCACGGCGGTGATCCAAACCCTGCGTACCACCAAATCACAGATCGATGGCACCCGTGCTTTTGATTTGGAAATCAACGCTGGAAACGCATGGATGCCGGCGGACGGTCAAACGCAACGCATCATCCAGGTCCATTTGAAATCACAGCCCAACAGTTCGAGCGCCGGGGCGCTGGTCCATTTTGAAACAACGGGTGGGACATTCGGAAGTGAAACCAACCTCTGCACTGGATCGGCCACGCGCACTTCGACAGCGGATCGTTTTGTGCGTGTCGATGAATATGCCTATGTGACCTTGACTTCCGATTGTCTGGCCGGGGATGTGGTCGTGACCGCCATGGCGAGCGGGTTGATCGTCCAGAAGGTCATTCGTTTTCTGCCAGGTGCGCTCTCCCATGCCAATTCCTCCCTGGTGGCCAATCCCACCACGCTGCCGGGGGATGGCAAAACCACCACGTTGGTGACCGCCACACTGCGTGACGCCTACGGCAATGCCCTCTCCGACGACACCACGGTGACCCTGGTCACGGATCTGGGCACGATCTCGGGTGGTGCCAGCCAGAAGAGTCTCGCCGGCAAGGCCACCTTCACCCTGGTGGCCCCCGCCAGTGTCGGCACCGCCCATCTGTCGATTCAGGAATATCCGGCCCTGACCGCCTCGGTGACCTTCTCCCAGGCCTCGGACACCGCGACCCATCGCACCGGCGTGTTCCAGGGCTATACCCTGGTGGGGGTCCATTACAAGAGCCAGATCGGCAGTTCGGTGCTGGAGGGGGAGACTGACTCCGAGGGGAAATTCCAGTATCTGGTGGATGGCACCACCGTGGCCCC
>JADGAY010000179.1 GCA_015231775.1 Magnetococcales bacterium
TTGATCGCCTGGGTGGCCGAGATCAAAGGCCCGGCCAGGGTGGCGTTCATGGCCTTGAGTTCTTCGTTCAGATCTCTGGAGGCTGTCTTGCCGGCGGTGATGCTCCCGGTCATGCTGGTGAACATGTCGAGGATTTGTGCCCGCACCTGCGGATCGGCGCGGATCTTGGCCAGCTCCTTGTCGAGTTGATCCAGGGACATGCCGGTGGAGATCGCCTCCTGGATCAGCGCCTTGAAACCGTTCTCGGTCTCGCCCAACTGCCGACGCAGCTCCGCCCCTTTGGCGATGTTGGAGTCATACGAACCGGTCAGCCGGTCGAGCTTCAACAAGAACTCCTGGGTGAGCGAGGCGGCCTGATCGGATGAGAAGCCGTAACGGCTTTTGAGATCGTCGCTGTAGGTGGTCATCTCCCCCCGGGCGGCCAGGAAGGCGCGGGCCTGCATATCCAGATGGAGGATGAAATTCTGCTGCTCTTCAACCTTCAAGGTAGCCAGATAGGCTTTGAGCTTGTCGCCATTCTCCTTGGCCGCGCCACCGACTCTCGCCAGGGCGCGACCCTGCTCATCAATCGAGAGATTGGCTCCCGGCAGCAGACTGGCCAGTTTCTGTTCGGCCTCGATGTGGGCCTTGGTGCCGGGTCTGGTGGCCTCCAGAGTGGATTTCAGATCCTCCAGGCTCTTGATCTTTTGGGCGGTAACGGCGCGCGCCTCACCCATGGCCTTGGCCGAATCCTGAAGCGGCTTGACCGTGGACTCGGTCGCTTTGGAATACAGCCAGGCCGCAGCCGAGGCGGCGGTCAAGAAAATCCCGAGGGGTGTGAGCATGAGCGCGCGGGCCGCAGTGGTGAGCAGGCCCAGGGCACCACTCAAGGTGATGACCGGCACCGCCATGCCGGCCACCCGGGCGGTGGCGGCGGTCATCAGATTGGAAATTCCACCCACTGCCGACCCGAGGGCGATCCAACCGGTGGTGACCTGGGCAAACGGTGCCACCAGGGCGATGGCTCGGGTGGTCAGGCCGCCGACCGCGACCCCCAGGGCGGTGATCCCGCCGCTCATCACCGACCAGATCAGTCTCAAGGCACCGAATCCGGAGAAGGCTGCCACCGCCGTCACGACAGCAGCCGAGAGATTGGGAAAGGCGTTCACCAGATTGGCCACCCCCTGTGCCAGCGTCGCCACAACCTTGGCCCCCAGAGTGATGACGGGCAGAAAGCCGTTACCGAGGGCAATACCGGCCTCGGTGATGGCGTTCTTGGCCAGCTCCAACTGCGCCTTGGTGGTCTTGATGCGCTCGTTGAACTCCTTTTGCATCGAGCCGGCGTAGTTGGCCTGTTCGGAGACCAAACCCAGGATCTCGTTGTATTTGGCCATGTTGTTGACCACCTGGACGATCTCGTCGGAGTACTGCTTGCCGAACAGGCCCACCAGGGTGTTCATCTTGGTCTGGTCATCGAGTTTGGAGATCAGGGTCAGAAGATCGGTGAGCGCCTTTTGCGGGCCGGCCTTGATCATGTCGGCCATCTGCTCGCCGGTGATGCCCAGGCCCAACAACGCCGCCTTGAAATCAGCGGTCTGGGTGGGCGCGGTGGCAAGCTCCCGCATCAGGGCATTGATGGCAGTCGAGGCCCGTTCCGGTCCCAACCCCATGGAGAGAAAGGTCGTGGCCAGGGCGGCGGTCTCGACGTTGGCCAGGCCGAAGACTCTGGCCATGCCGCCGGTGCGGTTCATCACCTCGACGATATCTTTTTCGACTGCGTTGGTGTTGTTGCCGAGGTGGTTGATGGCATCGGCCAGGGATCGGGTCTGCGGCACGGTCAGGGCAAAGACGTTCATCATCTTGCCGACTGCCGCACTCACCTCCTCTGGAGTCTGGTTGAAGGCGGTGGCCATCTTGGCGACCAGTTCCGTGAATTCGCGCATGGAGCCTGCGGCGATGCCCATCTGTCCGCCGGTGTAGGCGATGGCCGCAAGGCCGTTGACCGTGATCGGGATCTCTCGCGACATGGCGACGATCTGATCGCGCATCTCCTCGAAGGCCTTGGGGGTCTCGAAATCGACCACCTTCTTGACGTTCGCCATGGAGGCCTCGAACGTGATCGCCTCTTTGGAGGCCGATGCGATCAACGCCCCGGCTGCGGCCAGCTTCAACGCCTGATCCTTGACCAGCCTCAACCGCTCCACCAGCGAATCAGCACCATTGCGCACGGCGATGATCCCCTGAACCATCTGGGTGTGCGCCTGGGCCAGTGCAACGCCCGAGAGCGCACCGCTGGCACGCAGCCGTTCGTAGGCCGCCTGCAGGCGGGTCACCTCCCGCTCCGCGTTCTGCGGGACGGTCGGCAGACCGAGAATGTTTTTGGCCTGGGAGATTTTTTGCAGATCCCGGCCTGTTGTGACCACCCGGTTCATCTGCTCGACCAGTCTGGCCTGCTCGGCGGTCAGCTTGCCGGTATCCACGCCCGCTTGCTGCAGGGTGCCGCGCAGCCGGGAGAGGCTCGCGGTCTCGTTTGACAGTTCGGCATTCAGACGATTGACCGCCTGGGCGGCCTGACCGCTGTCGCGGGCAAAGCCGGTGGAGAAGGCGCGCAGCTCGGATGCCTGCCCGGTCAGCTTCTGGATCGACTGCACCAGATGGTCGATCTCGGCTTTCTGGCCCTCGGTGCGCAAATTCACCGGAATGGCCCGCAGCTCCTGCAGGGCCTTCTTGGCGGCTTCGATCTGCCCGTTGAGACGGGCCAGATCACCCTGGGTCTGCCGCCAGGCGTTGCCGAGACGTTCGGATTCGGTGCGGGCGGCAGACAGGGCGGTGCGCAGCGCATCGACCTTGGCCGCCGACCCCTCGAACATCTTGATGTTGCCGAGCGCACCATTGATCGACGTCACCTCGCGCTGGGCCGCCGTGCCCATGGCCTTGAGGCTGCTGGTCAGCATGTCGCGAGCCTTGGCCATGCCGGTCGCAATCGAGCCGGGATCGACACCGATGGTAAAAACGAGCGATTCTTGCGTCACCGGGAGCATGCCTCGTCAATGGCGGTCAAAAAAAGATCCCACGGGTACTCCCACACCTGGGTGTGTCCCAGGCGGATCAGGGTGCAGGCCGTGCGATCCAGACGATTGGCCAGTTCTATGCGGGCCGTGCCGTCTGGGCGACCTCCAGCATCGCCGTCCGCAGTCTGGCCCGCAGTTGGAAAAAATGGGGATTCAACTCCCTGCACACCGCCAACAGGGATTCGATCTCCGAGGGCAGCAGCACGTCCATGGCCTCAAGCTCCAGGTCCGTCATGCGTGCCACATCCCGCAAGGAGGCGGACTCGAACAGCCCGTCGGTGATCAGATCGGCCTGGGCATCGTCCAGACTCTTGAACCAGACGCGCAATTCGGCCAGGGGCAACTCCCGGACGGTGATCGTGATCCCGGCCAGTTCGATCGATTTGGTACGGCGCATGGGTCATCACTCCTCGGCCATGGAAATGGTGCAGTAGGCGCTGATATCCTCGCCGAGACGGGTGTCGTCCTTGAGGACGTTGGCGGTCAGGGTGAGGCTCGCGAAATCATCGCCCAGGAAGGCGATATCCTTGGGCACGCCGAACTTGGTCCGGAACAGCTCGACCTTCATCGGCTTGCCGCCTCGGGCCATGTTCTTGCCCGCGAACACCACCCGGTACTCGCCGGCGGATGCGACCAGGGTTTGGACGATTGTGGAGGCGGTCGTGGTGTAGCCGAGGGTGACCGGCGTGCCGGTGGCGGCGATCTTGCTGGAGGTCTCCGGGATGAAGATGCCCGCGGAGTTGATCTGGAACTCGCCGGCAGTCAAGATCATGAGCCCCATGT
Source organism: Magnetococcales bacterium (assembly GCA_015231775.1). Taxonomy (GTDB): domain Bacteria; phylum Pseudomonadota; class Magnetococcia; order Magnetococcales; family Magnetaquicoccaceae; genus Magnetaquiglobus. The sequence continues at coordinate 3,834 of JADGAY010000179.1, forward strand.
CCTGCCACACCGCGCTGCCATCCGTGGTGTCGGTGCCATCGGTCTTCCAGGTGGGTTCGTTGGCTGCGGCGCTGGTGCCAGGATTCTTGCAGCGGTAAAAGTGGGTGCCGGTCGTGGGCTTGATCAGATCACCGGCCACTCGCACCGCGCCCGCCACCCAGGCAGGGGGAGAGACGGCGACCGACACCGCCGTCGGTCCGATGCCATCCACCGGGATCAGCCCGCCCGCATAGGCGATATGGAACTGGTTGGTGACCACCGAGGATGCCTCGTCCGCTGTCGCGCCGCGCAGGGCCAGGGCGAGATTTTTGGCGGACAGGCTCTGGAACTGGAAGGCGGCCTCCACCTTGTCGATCACGGTCACGCTGTCGGCGGTGCCGCCGCCGTTGACGTAATCGCGCATCTCCTTGGTCTCGTCCTTGACCTCCAGCTTGAACTCCTTGGTCTGACCCACGGAGCGCAGCAAGCCGCCGCTACGTGGGCCCATGAAGATCTCTCCGGCGCCAATCAGGCTCCATTGCGAAGAAGGCATGGCGTGTATTTCCTTGTCATTGAATGTTGAAAACGAATGAAGTCGAAAAGGCCAACGGAAAGTAGTAGACCCCGTTGGCCGAGCAGTCCGGGGAGAAGTTCGAGCGAACCCGCTTGAAAGCCGAAAAACTGGCGCCCCCAGGCGTCCAGCCGCTCAAGGCCCGGATCACCCGGCTGATCAGCGGTCCGGCCTCGTTGCCAGGATCATTCACCACGACGAGACAGAGCCAGGTCTGTTCGATCTTTTGGCAGGCACCGTTCTCGATCACCGAGCCAGGTTGATCGTCCTCCAGAAAGAGCAGGATCGCGGGAGGCAGGTCGGTGGTTTCGTGAATTTTCGGTACGCCCCAGGTGGAGCGAATGGAGATGTCGGTGAGTTGTTCCCGAAGACGGGCGATGATCAGGGGTTCGAGGGCGAGGTAGTCGTTCACGCCACGACTGCCAGAAGAAGTGGCGTATTGGCCGGTTCACCCGTCAGGAGGGGATGCGGCTTGCCGACCATGGCGATCAATTGTTTCACCCGCTCTTTGGCAAAGGTGAATATGGCCTTGTACGGCAGCATGTTCGTCATCCCTTCGGTCAGGGCCCGGCGCACGGCGATCTCTGCCATGCGGAGATGGCCCAGTTGCGCGGCATCAAGGGTGTCGCGAAAATGCTCCGGCGTATTTTTTGGCTCCAGGCCGAACAGCTTTCGGTTTACCATCGCCGTAAGCGAGAGATAATACATATCGGCATTCCTGCTGCCCTGCCCCTTGGCATAGCCGATAAATTCCTTGATGATGTCGGTCTCCTCGCGCCGGGCCAACTTGCCGGTGGATCGAGCCTGCTGCCACTCCAATTGGGCATGGCGTTCAGCCTGACGGGCTTGGCGAATTGCTTCGGCCTGGATGTATCGTTCCATTTTGTTAAAGGCAGCGATGAATTTTTCACGCCAAGAGGCCGCCTTGGATCCGGTAAACCGCATCATCAACATGGAGAAGCCATCGCGAGGCATAATGACCATTGGGAGCGTTCTGCCGGTTGAGTCTTGGTACTCACTGAGCGCAAAATTGCGTTCAGTAAAATCCACCGAGCATTCCTTCCTGACCTTCTCAATGGCCCGCAGCACATCGGCGTGCCGTTTCCCGAACTTCTCAGCGACAGTCAGGGAGGAGACCATCGGGATGCCTGCATGGCTGGTCAGTTGGATCTCCTGGGTGGGGGTGCTCATCTTGCTCATGTAATGCCTCCGAAGCGTTGCAAAAAAAAAGCGCCCGGGTGGGAGGCGCTTTGTGGATGGACGAATTTTTGAAGGTGACGTCGACCAGCCCTGCTTCCAGTTGGGCGACGATCATGCGGGACGACGGCGAGGTAATCGATCTGGCGATACTCCGTGCTCAAAACAAAGATCAACGGTTCTCCAACGCCTCCACCCGCACGGCCAAAGCCAGCAATTGAGCCTGCGACTCCT
>JADGAY010000010.1 GCA_015231775.1 Magnetococcales bacterium
TGTGCCGGGAAGTTCCGTGGGACAGATGCCGGTGGGATTCATCAACCGCTATCTCGGAGACTGGGCATTCAATTTCTTGCTGATCTCTCTCTCCCTGCGTCCCATCAGCGAGTTGACCGGCATCAAGCAGTTCGGTCAGTACCGCAGAATGATTGGCTTGTATGCTTTTTTCTACGCCACCTTGCATGTCGTGACCTTTGTGTGGCTGGAGTGGAATCTGAAATGGAACGACATCGTGGCGGATGTCTACAAAAGAGAGTTCACCCTGCTTGGCCTTGCAGCCTATACCATGTTGATTGTTCTGGCGTTGACCTCCACCAATAACGCCGTGCGAAAATTGGGTATCCATCGATGGAAGCAACTCCATCAAATGACCTTCGCCATCAACGTTCTCGTTGCCTTCCATTTCATCTTCGCCTCCACCCACGACAACGGCGAACCGTATGTCTATCTGATTCTGGTGGTTATGCTGATCTGGTATCGATTCCAGCAATACCTGAAGGCATCCTCCCACAAAGTCAGCCGGAAAGACCGCGCCACTGCCCGGCCAAGATCACAAACGATCCAGAACCGAATCCCCTGATCCCAGGCGTCGAAAAATCGGGGGACAAAATCGGGAGCCCCATACCGATTATAGTGATCGCCATCCGGGAACCGGTGTGCTGACTCCATTGACGCCCCCCCCTTTTGGGCATGCCAAAGCTTTGCCAGAACTAAAACCATGACCGGACACCAACGCCCAGACGCGCCACGTTCGCGCCAGGCTGGCCGGTCCCGCCCGCGTCACGGCACTTGAAATGCGGCTGGATGCGAATCATCGCGCCCAGCCTGATCATGGCCGAGGTCACGGCCAGCGAAAACGTCGATTACGCGTTCGACTTCTTCGGCAAGGGCTTTTCCGGTTCATTTGTCTGTTGTTTTTTCTTCTTTTCCACGATTACGCAACCCCATGGATTTCATGCGTCTCCATAAGGTGCTGCGACTGATTCCCAATTGGGTGGCCGCGACCTGTAACCGCCAACTCGAACCTTCCAACGCCTGTAAAATGGCTTTTCGATCCAGACCCTCGCCTGCCGTATGGCCGCTCATCAAGGGCCGTCCGCGCTGCTTGACCGGCAGTTGCAACTGTTTGAGCACGGGAAAATATTGGTTTCGAAAATCGTGAGGCAAATTGGACCATACCAGGATGGACTGCGGTGCGACAACCACGGCATGCTCCAACGTGTGTTCCAGTTCCCGTACATTGCCTGGCCAGTCGTGCTCCATCAGGGCTGCCAGCACTTCATCACTGATCCCTTTGATTGAACGTTTCATCCGCGTGTTGAATTTTATCAAAAAGTGCTCAATCAGCATGGGCAGATCCACCTTGTGTTCCCGCAACGACGGGAGACGCATCTCCACCACCTTGAGTCGATAATAGAGGTCTTCGCGGAACTTCCCTTCCTGGACCCGCTCGCGCAAATTGCGATGGGTGGCGGCTACCACACGCACGTTGACATGAATGGGCGCGCTATCCCCCACGGCCTCAAAAACCTGCTCCTGCAAAACACGCAGGAGTCTCACCTGCATATCCAGGGAGAGGTCACCAATCTCGTCCAAAAAGATGGTGCCACCGTCCGCCAGTTTGAACCGACCTGGTTTGTCACGCACGGCATTGGTGAAGGCCCCTCGCACATGACCAAACAACTCGCTCTCCATCAGTCCGACGGGAAGCGCGGCGCAATTGACCGCCACGAAACTGCGGTGCGACCTGGGACTGGTATTGTGCAGGGCACGGGCCACCAACTCCTTTCCCGTGCCCGTTTCTCCGGTGATGAGTACACTGGAGTCCACTTCCGCCAGTCGTTCAATCAATTCGTAGACCTCCTGCATGGCGGGACTGGAACCCACCAGTCCGTTCCAATTCTGTCGTGTTTGAGTCTCCCGTTCCAACATCACCAATCGGCTTTCGTCCCGCACCACCAGGATGACGCCTTGACTCTCTTGCAGCGGATCGTAAAACAGGGAGGCCGTACAATTCAGAATACGTTCCATGCCGCTTTCATGCATGGAGATCATGCGTACCGCACGGTTGCTCTCGCCCTCTTCCCGCGCCTGGCGCAGCAAGGACTCCACTTTGGGAAAAAACCAGGCAATGGCGGTCTGCAGATATTGGTTCATGATGGATCGATTCAGTCCCAGGAGCCGGCTGGCGGCATCGTTGATCTGAATGATGCGCCACTCATGGTCCATGGCGATGATGGCATCATCCACACTCTGAAAAACGGCTTGCATGCGATTGATCAACAGTTCGCGCTCCTTTTGAACGCGTTTGTGTTCAATGGCAAGATTGGCCACATGCATGAGTTTGGAGGGGATGAGTGGTTTGGTGAGACAGTCGAAAGCCCCTTTTTGCAAAGCGGATTGCACCGATTCAGCATCAATGTCGTGGGCCACGATTACGGTACTGGTATTAGAATAGTTCTCACTGATCAGATTGACGACTTGAAGACCTGATGCGTCGGACAGGGAAATCTCAGAAATGACAAAGTGAAACTTAGCATTTTTCAATGCCTCCAGGGCTTCCTGAAAAGATCTGGCAATGGTGGTCGTGTATCCAGACGCAGACATGACCTGTATCACCATGTTGCAAAACGATTCGTCGCTATCTATAACGAGAACACGGTTGTTCATGAACGCCCCTTTGCATCAAAATGAATTTGAAACAATATTGTTTTATGCTACATGAAACATAGAAAAATGAAACAAAAAAATGAATCAAACAACTCGTTTGGCAGAATTTCATCCGATTTTTTTCGGATTCTGCAATACACACACCAGAATTAGCCTCTTAAGAATAAAATGAATTCTTTCCAAAATGGCACACAGACTGCTTTGATTTCATTGTTAAGGTAAATTGGCATTTCAACATCTGGAGGCAATCATGTCAAATTCTGAAATCAAAACAACGAACGAGTCTGGAAAGAAGTGTAAAGATAAAAAAGTAAAGAAAAACCGGTCACACAAGAATGCAAACAGCATTGAGGTGGCTTCTCAGATTGCTTCGTTGGAAGTCGGGGCTGCAATGGCCTGATGCGTGTGGTGTTTGTATCAGGCAAGAACGTGATGGCGACCCTACCATTCCGAAAGACGAAATGTGAATCCCAGGGTCGCCGTTGCTATCTTGCTGGGCTTGTCAAGCAAGATACATGTCAACATAAAAATTATACAGGAGACACCATAATGAAAGATAATGGTTTTTCTGAACATGTGAATGGCGTAGCCAAGAACTGCATGCACTCTGTTTGTGAATTGCAAAGAATCAATGATCGCACGATACAGAACTTGATTTCACATCAATTGGAATCATCCGGCAAGTTTGCATTGGTTGGCGCACGACAGATGAATGATATTAATAATAATTCAGACATGCTTGGTGTGAGTTTGTCTCAGGCAGCGATGGTCACGCACCTTGGCAAGATGATGATAAGCAATGCCAAACGGTCCATGAGCGTCCTGGATCAGGCTCAAAGTGATCTTAAAGATTTGATCGAACACAAAAGTAAAGATTGGGAGCATGGGGTAAATTTTGGAGCAGAATAACCTTGCAACCCGATTGAGAGCCAGGGCGATTCAGACAGGCATCATGCTGTTTGGCGTTCCATCAATGTCCGAGAGAAGGGGTTGATGGCAAGCCCACGACTCGGGTCGGGTCGTACTTCGAGAAGGGGAAATGACAATGAGACACACAAACGGGTCCAGCAAGTTCGCCATCATCTGTGGGATGGTTTCTCTGTTGAGCTTGTCTGCCTGCATGACCACGCCTGCGGAAAATGAGGGCTGGATGTCCACCAATGGGTACATCCAATGGCATCCCCAGTCCGGTATCCATACGCTCGCCGTAGCCGGCACCCAATGCTATTTTTGCGAGAAGGTAAAAGCGCTTGTCCGCGTCAGCGTGCCGGTCGTCACTCCCAGGGAGCCTGCGCCCGACGTGAAAACAAGGTGTCCCAATCCTCCGGAAGGAGCCAAAGTCAATGCGGAGGGCTGCTGGATTTTGAATGATCTTCACTTCAAATTCGACCAGTCGGAAATCGAGCCCAATGCGTATCCGATTCTGGATGAGGTGGTGGCGGTGTTGAACAACATCCGAAATGCCGACGTCCTCATTGAGATTCATGGCCATACCGACAGCACGGGCACGGTCGATTACAACGATGGCCTGGGAGAGCGGCGCGCCTACGCCGTGATGGACTATCTGGTCCAGCAAGGGGTGGATAGCACACGGTTCACCGCCATCAGCTTTGGCCTGCACAACCCCGTGGCCTCCAATACGACCAGAGAAGGCCGGGCGCTCAATCGGCGCGTGGAGTTGATACCCACCCCGTGACACATGGGGTGAACCTGGATCCGGTGATGACGGGCAATCACGGGCAAACGCCGGATTCAGGTTGGCGCTCTCTTGCATGATGGACCTTTCCACAACAAGAAGTGTGTCGTTCCCGTCCATCTCCCTGCGTCACAATGAATTTGAAACAAATTTGTTTTATGCAACATGAAAGGGTGGACTTTGAGACAAACAAATGAATCAGTCAACTTTTTCAAAGATGAATTGGCTGTCTTTTTAGGAAAAATTGCAATATTTTGATAAAAATATGCCTTTTCTGGCAATAAAACACCATATTTTTGTGTATGGCTCAAAGCTTGCATTAATATTTTGTATGGGGAAATCACATCATCCACCACTGGAGGCAATCATGTCGCATTCAAATGCAAGATCATCAGGTAAAAGCAAGAGATCAGAGCGTTCCGATCAGAAAGATAAGAAGAGCAGCAAAAAAAAAGGCAATCAAGATCTGAACACGGTCAGACCTTCTTCAGGCAATGATGCAGCGATTGTTGGGGTGCCCACCGCTGAATAGTTGATATTTTGGTCGTTGTTCTGAAGACCACGAACAGATGACTTGACTTTTCTCCGTTGAGCACATGTCTTGAACGTGATGGCGACCCCTTTTGACGCGGTTATGTATTATAAAAAGGGTCGCCATTCGTATCATGTCATAATTAAAAACATTAGATCCATGCGCACTGAATGATCAATCATGTTGCGGCTGAATCCAATGGGCGGTAACGGCGCCGGAGGCGTTCATGCTTCAAAAATTCGATGATTCCATCTGCCTCAACTCGGAGCTTGACCTCTCGGAAGGGATTGCTGCACCGAAAGGCCACGCGCGTGCGCTAAAAAATGATGCCCTTCAAAACGCGATGTTCAACAGTATAAATTTTTCATTTATTGCAACGGATGCCAAGGGGGTCATTCAGATCTTCAACGTGGGTGCCGAGCATATGTTTGGCTACACGGCGGTCGAAGTGGTGAACAAGATTACACCTGCCGATCTTTCCGATCCGCGGGAGGTGATTGCCCGTGCCAAGGCGTTGAGCGCCGAGCTTGACACCCCGATCACTCCAGGTTTCGAGGCCTTGGTGTTCAAGGCTTCGCGCGGCATCGAGGACATCTATGAGTTGACCTACATCCGCAAGGACGGCAACTGTTTCCAGGCAGTCGTGTCGGTTACGGCCTTGAGGGATGATCAAGAGATCATTATCGGTTACCTGCTGATTGGCACCGACAACACCGCACGCAAACAGGTGGAGGAGCTGTTGCGCCTGGAACGTCTGCGCCTGAATCAGGTGATGCAGGATAAGAATGCCGCATTGGAGCGCGCAAAATCGATGGCAGAAACAGCCAATGTCGCTAAATCGGAATTTCTGGCAAGCGTGAGCCATGAAATCCGGACGCCCATGAATGTGGTGTTGGGCATGTCCGAATTGCTGCTGGAGACCAATCTTGACACGGATCAACGACATTTTGTTCAGACCATGTGCCATTCAGGGAAAGCCATGCTGGGCGTGATCAGCGATGTCCTGGATTTCTCCCGTATTGAAGCAGGACACATCTCGTTGATGTCCTCTCCCTTCTCTCCCCGCCAATTGGTGCATGAGACTGTTCATCTGATGGAGGTGGTTGCCAAACAGAAGGGACTCACCATGACGGGTTGGGTGGATTCCGCAGTCCCGGAATTCGTTTTGGGTGATGACAGCAGAGTGCGTCAGGTACTCATCAACCTGTTGGGGAATGCGATCAAATTCACCCAGCATGGGCAGGTGGAGATCCGTTTGAACCTCAATCCCTTGGAGTTGGAAACGTTCCTTTTCAAAGTGTTCGATACCGGCATCGGCATTGCCCAGGAACAACTGGTCAACATTTTTGAACGGTTTACCCAGATCGATGTGGGTATGAGCCGCTGTTATGGAGGCATTGGTCTGGGGTTATCCATCTCCCGACGTTTGGTGGAGTTGATGGGAGGGAAAATTGGGGTGGAGAGTCAATTGGGTCAAGGGAGTACCTTCTTCTTCACCTTGCCCGTGCGAATCGTGGCGCTCCCCGTATCCCACCCCATGCCGACAGCGTTGTCCGGAACACCCATTACGAAAATTCTGCACATCCTGTTGGTGGAAGACGTTGAAGAAAATCAGGATTTGTTTGCCGCTTACATCATGAAGACACCTCACCATTTGGTAATGGTCAAAAATGGAATGGAAGCGGTGATCCGAGTGCGAAACGAAACATTCGACGTTGTGGTCATGGATATCCAGATGCCTGTCATGGACGGCTACACGGCCACGCGTCAGATTCGATTGTGGGAGAAGGAAACAGGACAACCCCGATTGCCGATCATTGCGCTCTCTGCCCATACCATGGAGACCGAAATCAAACACAGTCAGGAAGCCGGGTGCGATTATTATCTGACCAAACCGATCAGCAGAAGAAAAATTATAGAAACGTTTGAAATGTTATTTAAATAATTTTTTATCTGAGATCAATTCGTTCATTCCATCCGAATCGTGGTTATAATTGTTTCGTATTTCCGGCTCGGTTACAGAGGTCAGTAATGTCAAAAAAGAATTACATTCCAGACATGTCAGGCCCTGCTGCCGGCTCGACGAATGGTCTTGTCAAAATAAAACGCAAAGATGCGTTGTTTAAAACGGGCGCCTTGCAGAACGCGATTTTCAACAGCGCCAATTTTTCCAGTATCGCCACGGATGCGAAAGGGGTGATTCAGATTTTCAATGTCGGGGCCGAGCGTATGCTGGGCTACACGGCAGTCGAAGTGATGAACAGGATCACCCCAGCCGACATTTCCGATCCGCAGGAGGTGATCGCCCGAGCCAAGGGTCTGAGCGTCGAGTTGGACACAACGATCACGCCGGGTTTCGAGGCGTTGGTGTTCAAGGCTTCCCGTGGCATCGAGGACATCTACGAGTTGACCTACATCCGCAAGGATGGCAGCCGCTTTCCGGCGGTGGTGTCGGTCACCGCCTTGCGGGATGCCCAGGATGTGATCATTGGCTATCTGCTGATCGGCACCGACAATACCGCGCGCAAGCAGGCGGAAGCGGCACTTCTGAAGGCGGGCGCCTTGCAGAGCGCGATTTTCAACAGCGCCAATTTTTCCAGTATCGCCACGGATGCGAAAGGGGTGATTCAGATTTTCAATGTCGGGGCCGAGCGTATGCTGGGCTACACGGCAGTCGAAGTGATGAACAGGATCACCCCAGCCGACATTTCCGATCCGCAGGAGGTGATCGCCCGAGCCAAGGGTCTGAGCGTCGAGTTGGACACAACGATCACGCCGGGTTTCGAGGCGTTGGTGTTCAAGGCTTCCCGTGGCATCGAGGACATCTACGAGTTGACCTACATCCGCAAGGATGGCAGCCGCTTTCCGGCGGTGGTGTCGGTCACCGCCTTGCGGGATGCCCAGGATGTGATCATTGGCTATCTGCTGATCGGCACCGACAATACCGCGCGCAAGCAGGCGGAAGCGGCACTTCTGAAGGCGGGCGCCTTGCAGAGCGCGATTTTCAACAGCGCCAATTTTTCCAGTATCGCCACGGATGCGAAAGGGGTGATTCAGATTTTCAATGTCGGGGCCGAGCGTATGCTGGGCTACACGGCAGTCGAAGTGATGAACAGGATCACCCCAGCCGACATTTCCGATCCGCAGGAGGTGATCGCCCGAGCCAAGGGTCTGAGCGTCGAGTTGGACACAACGATCACGCCGGGTTTCGAGGCGTTGGTGTTCAAGGCTTCCCGTGGCATCGAGGACATCTACGAGTTGACCTACATCCGCAAGGATGGCAGCCGCTTTCCGGCGGTGGTGTCGGTCACCGCCTTGCGGGATGCCCAGGATGTGATCATTGGCTATCTGCTGATCGGCACCGACAATACCGCGCGCAAACAGGTCGAAGAAGAGCAGAAGCAGCTCGATCAGCGTCTGCGTGATCAGCAGTTCCTGACACGATCTCTGATTGAATCCAACATTGATGCGTTGGTCACAACCGATCCATCGGGGATCATCACGGAAGCCAACAAGCAGATGGAGGCGATCACGGGATGCACCCGTGACGAGTTGATTGGTGCGCCGATCAAGAATTACTTCACCGATCCGGAGCGGGCCGAAGCGGGCATCCATCTGGTACTCAACGAAAAGAAACTGATCGATTACGAACTCACCGTGCGTGCCTGGAATGGCCAGAAAATTCCGGTAACGCTGCACGCGACCACCATCTACAACCGGAATCGTAATCTGCAGGGCGTGTTTGCCGCCGTGCGCGACATGACCGAACGCAAACGCCTGGATCAGGTGTTACAAGACAAGAATGCTGAACTGGAAAGTTCCAAATTCGTGGCGGAAAAAGCCAATCTGGCCAAATCGGAGTTTCTCGCCACGATGAGTCACGAGATCCGGACGCCGATGAATGGCGTGATCGGTCTGACCCATCTGTGTCTGCAGACGGAATTGACCGGGCAGCAAAGGGACTATCTGGTCAAAGTCAGTGTCAGTGCCAATGTCTTGCTGCAATTGATCAACGACATCCTGGATTTTTCCAAGATCGAGGCAGGCAAGCTGACCATGGAAAACGTCGGATTCACCCTGAATGAAGTTCTGGGTGGCGTGGTGGCCATTTTGAGTGTCAAGAGCCAGGAAAAGGGTCTGGAGTTGTTGTTGGATACCAACAAAAATGTCCCCAATTATTTGCAAGGGGATTCACATCGCCTTGGGCAGATTTTGATCAATCTGGTCGGCAATGCCATCAAATTCACGGAAAAGGGCGAGGTTGCCATCACGACTACGGTGTTGGAAGAGACACAGGAGAATGTATTGCTCCAGTTCGTTGTGCGTGATACCGGGATCGGGATGACTTTTGAACAAATGAGCAAGCTGTTTCAGGAGTTTTCCCAGGGGGATACTTCCATCACCCGGAAATATGGCGGAACCGGCTTGGGGTTGGCGATCAGCAAGCGCCTGGTCGAGATGATGGGTGGGCGGATCGGGGTAGAGAATGAACCCGGGCGTGGCAGTCGTTTCAGATTCACGGCCCGTTTCAACAAAACAGATGGCATGACGACCGAACTCCCGATACCGGCAAAAGATATCCGTGGATTGCACATCCTGGTCGTGGATGACAATGAAAGTGCACGACAGATCATCTCCGAGCATCTTGAGGCGTTGGGTTATCATCCGGTTTCAACCGAAAGCGGTGCACAGGCTCTGGAACGGCTTGTCGCGGCTGATCGGGAGCATGCGGCGTTCGATCTGGTTCTGATTGACTGGAAAATGCCTGGCATGAGTGGCATGGAAACCACGCGGCACATTAAACAGGAGTTGGTGTTGCAAAAGGTTCCTGCCGTCATCATGGTGACCGCCTATGGTCAGGAATACATCGCATCTTCCACGGAAGATAAAAAGCTTCTGGATGGTTTCCTGATGAAGCCGGTCAGTATCACCGCGTTGTTGGACGTCATCATGATCGTCTTCGGTCATGCGCCGACAAGGCAGATGATCAGCCATGTCAACAACCATCGCGCCTGTTTGGCGGGGGCCAGATTGCTCTTGGCGGAAGACAATGAAATCAACCAGCAGGTGGCCCGGGAGTTGTTGGAACAGGTTGGCATCGAAGTGGTGATCGTCAACAACGGCCAAGAGGCGGTCGAAAGGATGGAGAGAGAGCACTTTGATGCCATTCTGATGGATCTCCAGATGCCGATCATGGATGGTTTGACAGCGACGAAACGTATTCGGCGGGATAAATGTTCGGCAGAGGTGCCCATTATTGCCATGACGGCCAATGCCATGAATGGCGACCGTGAAAAATGCCTGGATGCCGGCATGAATGACCATATTGCCAAACCTGTGGATCCAGACGAAATGTACACGACTTTGGCCAAATGGTTGCCGAGTCGATCCGGATCGATCCCTCAACCCGCGGCTTTATCCTCTGCTGAAAAATATTTGCGACTTCTGCCGCCAGTTCCGCCCCTGCCAGGCATTGATCTGGCCAAGGGCGTGCGTAATGCAGGTGGCAACACCACGTTGTATCAAAAAGTTTTGTTGAAGTTTGCCCGCAATCAAGGAGGGGCGTGCATGGAGATGGATCGCTGCCTGGCATCCGGCAACTTCATGGCATTGGAACATGCCGCCCATGCCTTGAAGGGGGTATCCGCCACATTGGGAATCCTGAAACTGGCTGATCTGGCGGGCAGAATCGAAAAAATGGCGCAGGTTGCGGAAAAATTGGAAAAGTTACCGGAATTGCTCGTCACCACAGCCAGTGAACTGGCACGCATCGTATCGACCATCGAAACCACGCTGGTGCAACTGGTTGTCATCAATATGGAGGAAGATCGACCGGAGATCATGATTGACCCGGAAATACTGGCGCCTTTGTTTCGGAAGGCGGTCGCGCGGCTTGTGGCATTTGACTCCACAGTGGAAAAAGTGGTGGAAGAGATCCAGCCTCTTGCGCGCGGCAGGGGCCGTCAAAAACGGCTGGAATCGATCAAGGTGGCCCTTGGAGCGTATGATTTTGAGATTTGTCTGTCGCTATTTCATGCCTGGGCGCAAGAGGAAGGGATTCACCTTGAGGAGTGACCTACCATGACCTGTCAGGAAGATACGCCCACCAAGACCGTTTTGATCGTGGATGACGTCTCGGAGAATCTCGATATCCTGAAGGAGATTCTTGCGCCCTGTTATCGGGTGCAGGTGGCCACCAAAGGACGATTGGCACTGAAGATTGCCGTCTCTCCAACCCCCCCGGATTTGATCTTGCTGGATGTGATGATGCCTGAGATGGACGGATACGAGGTCTGTCGCGTGCTCAAACAGGATGTTCGAACCTGGGATATCCCCATCCTGTTCGTCACCGCCAAATCCAAGGAGGAAAACGAGATCAAGGGGTTTGATCTGGGGGCGGCAGACTATCTGGTCAAGCCTGTCAGTCCATCCATCGTGCGGGCACGGGTCAAAACCCACCTGGCCCTGCACGACCAAAGAAAACTGCTCGCCGATCAGGTGGCCGTACGAACCGCCCAGTTGATGATCCAGAACATCGAGTTGGAAGAGATCCGCCAAGAGGTGATTCGCCAGTTGGGTCGAGCCGCAGAGTATCGGGATAATGAAACCGGCATGCATGTGATGCGCATGAGTCGGTATGTCCAACTTCTGGCTTTGCACGCGGGTTTGAGCGAACCGGAAGCAAAACATCTGATGCTGGCGGCACCGATGCACGATCTAGGCAAGATTGGCATTCCAGATCACATCCTGCTCAAGCCAAGCAAACTGACAGGTGAGGAATGGTGCGTCATGCAGACCCATTGCGAGATGGGTTATCAGATCATTGGATCACAAAAATCGGCAATATTGACCCTTGGCGGCTTGATCGCACAGACCCATCACGAGAAATGGAATGGCTGCGGTTATCCCAAAAGACTTGCCGGTGAGACCATTCCCATGCCAGGGCGCCTGACTGCCATTGGGGATGTGTTCGATGCCTTGACCTCTGTCCGGCCCTACAAGAAAGCCTGGTCGGTCGATGAGGCCTTGAACATGATCGCCAAAGAAGCAGGAGAACACTTTGATCCCGGACTGGCAGAAATTTTTGTCGGTTTGAAATCCGGGATTGTCGAGATCATGGAACGATATCAGGAGCAAACCGCATGATTGAGACGCCACCCAATTGCAAGGGTCGGGTCAACCAATGGACTGTGGACTCCGGGAACCATGCTGTGGATGATCCGTTCATCGTTCTGGCTTATCCTCTTGGGTTTTATGATATAAATAATTGTATAGCCAAAATAAAGGTCGTAATATCATGATAAATCCATCTGAAATTCTTGAACCCACTGAAGGCTGTATATTGCTTGTGGACGATCAACCGGAACAGATTGATATCATCAAATCGGTGTTGGAACAATATTTCATCGTCAAGGTCGCGATCCATGGGAAGTTGGTATCCCAGATATGCCGCGCGGGTGCGATCGATCTGATCCTGCTGGATGTGATGATGCCTGGGATGGGCGGGTATGAGATCTGCAGGCAACTGAAAAGCAATCCGGAAACACGCGCGATCCCGGTGATTTTCCTGACCAGCAGGGAGAGTCAGGATGATGAGGCGGTTGGCTTGAACCTTGGCGCGGTGGATTTTATCCGCAAGCCCAGCAGTCCATCCGTGGTATTGTCCCGATGTCGCAATACAATTGCGCTTCAACGCGTGAAAGAGCAGTTGCGGCAAAAAATCGAGGAGTTGCAGCAAGCACTGCAGCACTCCCGACAAACCATGAAGATTCAAGAGGATATAGAGCGTATTACCCGGCATGATCTCAAAGGTCCGCTTTCCACCATCATTGGCTATCCTGAGCTTCTTCTTGAAGATGACAATTTAACAGAGCAACAAAGAATCTATATAAAAAATATTGAGAGAAGCGGTTACATTTTGCTGGAGATGATCAATAGATCTCTTGATCTTTTCAAAATGGAGAACGGGACTTACAATCTCAAAGCTGAGAAAATTGACTTGTTGATCATTCTGGAACGAATCGTGAGTGATCTGGGTGTCCATTCAGGAGCGAAGAGAGTCGATATTTTTATCAAAGAGTTGGACTGTCTTGATACTTTTGCGCCATTCCATATTGTTGGCGAGAAGATGCTTTGCTATCCACTCTTTTACAATCTGCTTTTGAATGCGATTGAGGCGTCGTGTGATAATGGAAAAATTGGCATTTATTTGACGACTCAAGATGGCTACGGCATCATCCGAATTACCAATTCAGGTGAAGTTCCGCACGCCATTAAGGAACATTTCTTTGACAAGTATGTCACTTCTGGCAAAGAGGGGGGGACGGGGTTGGGTACCTATTCAGCCTGGCTGGCTGCAAGAACTCAAGGAGGCCGAATCGAGTTGGACGGAAACCAGCCCGGTGAAACATCTTTGATTGTTTATCTGCCCGCTCATGAATGATGAAATTAAAACCTTATAAAAATAAAGGTGAGACAATTGAAAACATTAGTTGTTGATGATTCTCCTATGTTCTGTCGGTTGATGTGCGACATTCTGTCATCTTTTGGTCCGTGTGACATGGCTGTCAATGGGATGGATGCACTGGGATTGGTTGAAAAGGCTCTGGTTGAGCAAGCACCGTATCAACTGATTTTGTTGGACATCATGATGCCCAAGATGGATGGACAGGTTGCCTTGCAGGCGATACGCGCCATGGAGCAAAAATACGGCGTGCCAGGTGCTGAAGAGGTGGTAATCCTGATGGTGACCGCGCTTGATTCACCCTTTGCCGTTACGGAGGCATTTTTCAAAGGGTATTGTACGGATTACCTGGTCAAACCGATCACCCGCCAGGATCTTTTCGACAAGTTGCGAGAATACAAGTTGATACAGGCATGAGCCAATTGCAAAACACTTTCCAGGTTTTGCAGGATCTTGTCTGCCTCCCCGTAATGCACCACTGCCGGCGTCCGCATGGCGATACGGGAATGCAAACGCCCGCTGTTATACCAACGGAAAATTGCTCGACAGAATCCTTGCGCATCTTTCAGCCAAACCTGTCCGGAAAGACCGGATGGTATTTGAGCGTCTTGAACTGAGCCTCCGAGACCCGACACGGGCGATCCCACGAAATATTCCGCTTTGCCATAGACTTAACTTGCACTCACAGGTGAATCGTACAAAAGAGTGTGTTTCAGTGATTTTTTTTCTTGCAAATTTTGAAAATACGGCAGAAAATTTATCAAATTTTCATGGACCATTTTTACCCGGTTCCGTGGTCTGCCATCTGCAAGCAGTTCAATGGGCAAACAATAATCTCATTGGCTGCTTTTTGGATGGATTGATATTCTTTCTGAGGAGTTTGAAATGACACACATGAAGGTGGAACTCATTGATAATTCTGCAACGATCTTATTGCCTGAGCTGTTTGATTATTATTTAATAAAGAACTTCATTAGCAATTCACAACAATTTTCAGAATGCGACTCTATAGTAATAGACTTTAAAGATACAAAATATATCGATTCGCCAGCCATTGCAACCTTGTTTCGTTTAAGACAAATCGTCAAAGAAAGAGATTGTGTCAAGATTATCAATATTCGTCGCAACCTTTATGAACTTCTTGTGATGACGGGTTATGTTGGCCTGTTGGGAGAAAATAATTTCCTGGTAAAGTAAAAGCCTAAAATGAGTCTGTCTGAATAACTTAATGAATGTATAAAAAACAACAAAATTATCACGAACTGATCAAAGCGACCAAAACCGATATGGAAATCCAAAATCCGGACAAAATCCGGGGATACGGGCAAATTCCGCCAAATCCAGGGACACCATGCCTGTTTGACGCCAAATCCGGGGACAGCACAATCCGATGGGAGGCCATGGCCCGCAGCATTTCATCCATAGCCGAACGTGCTTATCTCCGGCAAAGCAGGCCATTCGGTCCGCAACAACATCCATCTGTTGAACAGCCCCGGTGAACCCAGATCCGGCAGTTGCGGGCAAGCACCTGTAGCAACCTTTTGAGCCGTCTGGCAAATCGAAAGAAAACCTCATGACCGGACCAGGTAACTTCGGTTTCTTGCAATGCACCCTATGAACCAACAGGTTCGCACATGCAATCACCCGCAACTGCCGGATCGTGATTGAAACGGATCCTGTTGGGCATGACGCCTGCCGGTCAGCGGCCTGAGCCATAACGGTCCGCATGCCATGGTACGTCAGCAGGTGGGCCATCGCCCATCCCGAACCGCCTATCCACGATGGCATCATCCTTGCTGTGACTCATCGTCAATTCAAGGAGATGGGTAGCACGACGATTCGCGGTTTCGGCAAACCGGGACAGGTCATCGACGATCTGAAATACCTCTTTGGCGCGGAAGAGAAGCGATCCGCGCCCGCAGAAACCGTTCGGATCCCTTGCTCCCGCGTGCCGCCCGATCTCCCAGCCGGATTCCGACTCTTCACCCGCTGATCGGAGTGGTACACCCTTATGTCCAAACCCAAGGTTTTTTATCCCTTTTTTCAGGTCGGACGGATCGGCGAGATCGCCATGCGCATCCCCAAGGCGCGCAATCTCCATCCGGAGAGCGCATGGGATCTGACCATCCTGTTGCCCAGCGCGCAGATTCCCACCGCCAATCAGGCGGTCATCGACATCCTCTGCCGGGGGGTGCGGGTGATGCATGTCGCCAGCGAACAGGAGGCGCACGCCATTTACCAACAGGCCAAGGCCGAGGATCCCCGTGCCATCTGGATCGATCCGGATCCGGCGGCCAACTACATCGAATACCTCAACCGCTTTCACGACCAACCCCGCACCTATTTCGCCTCCTTGAGCCGGGAGGATGTGGAACGGGGGTGGCGGTTGCGCGAAAAACTCGGCATGCCGCGCAATGCCCGGATCGTCACCTGCCATGTGCGCGAGGCCGGCTATCTCGATCACAAGAGCGACATGTCCTATCACGGCTACCGCAACGCCGACATCCAGAACTTTTTTTATGCCCTGATCTATCTGATCAAGCGCGGCTACTGGGTGGTTCGTCTCGGGGATACCTCCATGCGCCCCCTGAGCGACTTCCCGGACCATCTGATCGACGCCCCCTTCCATCCCGACTACGAGCCGTTCTTCGACCCTTATTTCATTGCCAGCAGCGATTTCTACCTGGGCATGCTCTCGGGACCGAACACCCTGGCCGGCGCCTTCGGCGTACCGCAGTTGCTCACCAACGTGCCGCTCTCCTGCGCCTCGGAGGAGAATGAGGGGGACATGATGATCCCCAAGAAGTATTACTCGCATCAGTTGGGACGGATGTTGACCTACGAGGAGATCATGATGAGCCCGATCCTCGACTTCAACCGCCTCTATCTCTATCAGGAGTCGGAGATCGAGGTGATCGAGAACGGCTCCACCGAGATCTTCGCGGCGGTCTGGGAGATGGAGTCGCGACTCAACAACCGCTATCCGTTCCGCGAGGAGGCGGAACTCTCCCACGCGCGGGTCAAGCAGATCCAACAGAAGGCCCATCTGTGGCGTCAGCACACCCTGACCCCGGATCACTACCCCCACTACCCCTTCGTGACCAGTTATCTGCTCAAAGGTCGGATGAGCCACGAGTTCATCCGCATGCATCCGGGCTATCTGGGTCACGATTTCCCGCGCATCGCCTGGGGGTTCCATCCCCGCGTCGAGGGATTGCCGGCGCGTCTGGAGGCATTTCATCGGGAGCGCATGCAGGCATCGCTGTAATGCAACGTGCATGCTGCGGAGCCCCGACCGTGGAACTCCTGCCGGGAGGTCCACGGTAACGCGCCTGATGGGTGGGAGCCCCCTCACCCACCCACGTCTCGCCACCGGTGGTGTCAGGGAAGCAACCCGAGCACGACCAGATAGGTATCTCTGGCATGGAGATCCTCGTGATTGCTTGAGTTGCCCACCACGATGATCCGTCCACCCTTCTCCGCCATCACCTGGGCCACATGATCGGTCACCGCGCCAACGGAGACCACCCGCCGCCCCTCGGGACCAAAGCTGGTGTCAGGCCGGCCATCGGCGGAAAATCGCGCCATGCCGATGGTGTAGAAATTGGACGCGCCAGGCGTCTGCCCCTCCTTGCGTTCCCGGTCCACATCGCCGGCCACCAGCACCTTGCCATCCGGTAGAATCACCGGCGGTGTCTGGGGCCGCAGGGGGCCGGTAGCCAGAATCAGGGTGCCGTCCGTTCCAAAGGCGGCATCCGCCCCCCCATCCGGCAACAAACGGGAGAGGAGCAGTTGATTGGTGGTTGGACGGATCGCGGCACTGATCAACACCCCCCCCTTGGGCAGGATCGACACCGTTGGACGATCATAGACCCGCTTCTTCTCCATGAGCCGGATCACCAGACCCTTCTTGCCGAAACCCTGATCCAACGCTCCATCCGCGGCGTAACGCGCCACCACGATCCCGGAATGGCTCTCATCGAGTCGGGTACCGGTGGCCACGATCTTGCCATCGGCTTGCAACGCGAGTCCGGTGATCTCCGCACTTCCGCCCACGTCGGTCGCCACCATCCCCTGCTCGCCGAAGGTCGGGTCCGGCACCCCGGACGGGGTAAGGCGCAGCAAAAAGAAGTGCCCCTTGTTGGAGGAAAAGCCCGCTCCCAGATCCGGTCGTTGCACCTGGATCAAGTGGCTTCCACCGATGATGATCCTTCCATCCGACTGAATCGCCAAGGCGTGGGGAAAGGATGGATTCCCCGTGGACTGAATGAACACCCCCTGCTCCGCGAACCCTCTATCCAGGGAACCATCGGGTCGATGCCGCGCGAGGGCCATGCCTTGTTTCTCATGGCTGAGGTATCCGGGACTGGCCACGACGATGGCGCCATCGTTCATCATCCCGATATCCTTCGGGCTCCCCGCGGGACCGATGCGGGTGGAGACGATTCCGCCGGTTCCGAACGTATCGTCCAGAGTGCCATCAGGCCGAATGCGGGCCAGGCCAATGGTGGACTGGAACTTCTTGTCCGTCAGATGCATCGCCACCACGATCTTCCCATCCGGCTGGATCAGGCTGTCGATGGCGGTGATGTTTCTCGACTCGATGCCCATTTTGAGCAATCCGTCATCCGCGAAACCCTTGTCCGGTTTGGCGGACGCGTCCACGCTCCCCTTGACGACCAGCGCGGTCAAGGCGTCCTGACTGACGGGCGGCGGTTCATCGGGGAGTTTCTCTTGCTCCTTCAAGTGTTTCTCAATCTTCTTGCTGACCCCCTCGCGCAACGGTGCCCACTCCGAGGCGGGGAGAACAGGCTCTCCTTCCGAGAGCCGTTTTTCATTCAGAGTCGCATCGATCAGATCGGCTCCTTGCTTGCAGATCCACATCGGAGAGATCTCATCCACATAGAGATCCGCTCTTTGCAAGGCGCGTCTACCCGCCTCGCTGAAGGCTTTGCGATTCTGCCGGGAACCGGATGCCACTTCATGGGCGAATGCCGGGAGCAGGCCAACCCCCTGACGCGCGCTTTTGTCGCGGCAGCGCAAGGCATCGTATTCGGCGCGCGCCATCCCCACCACGAACCACTCCATGGCCTTGGCCTTGTCGGTGGGCCAAAGGCGACGTGACAGCTCAACGATGTAAAGCGGCGGGATTTTGTTCGCCTCCTCCTCGAGTCGGGGAATCAACACGTCATTTTCGGACATGGGCCGGTTGTGCAGGATGAAGAAGGGGTCGTTGTTGTTTTTCTCCGGCTGCCCGGATAAAGAAATATTTCCTTTGGGATTCGAATCAGGGAGGCTCGCCGTACTGACAAACGGCACGCCCGCAAAAAGCGCGAACAAGAAGATCGTCATCAAAACGACTACATATTCACGCAATGTTGTCCATTTCTTGTAATTCTTGCGAATACGGGTGAGAATGGCCATGATGCATGCTCTCCAAAGTTTTCCAAACAATGGGGCGCATGCTACCACTACCCAAGTATACACGCAAACATTTGTTTGTATGCGCACCTATTATCACGGCCACGAATGGCATGGTGGTTGGACAATAAAAAAAACCGCCTCGCGGCGGTTTTTTTGTTGTTCGCAACCCATCTCACCCTCACACCCCGATTCGTCGTCCCATCCTCCCGGCACCAAACCACTTGAACGGTTGCCGACGCACCCTCACTTGAACGATTGCACCAGCGAACCGACCACCAGCGCCCACCCATCCACCAGGACGAAGAGAATGAGTTTCACCGGCATGGAAATCACCAGCGGCGGGAGCATCATCATGCCCATGGACATGACCACGCTGGCCACCACCATGTCGATGATCAGGAAGGGGAGATAGATCATGAAGCCGATCTGGAACGCGGTTTTCAACTCCGAGATCATGAAGGCCGGAACGATCAGACGCAACGGGGTATCCGCCGGGCTCGGGGCCTGCTTGATCCCGGACAGGCGCATGAACAACTCCAGATCCTTGGAGCGGGTCTGACGCAGCATGAAGGAGCGCACCGGCGCGATGGCCCGCTCCAACGCCTGTTCCTCGCCGATGGATTTGGCCATGTAGGGCTGGATGGCGTCCTGATTCACCTTGTCGAAGACCGGCCCCATCACGAAAAAGGTGATGAAGAGGGCCAGGGAGATCAGCACCTGATTGGGGGGTTGTCCTTGCAGACCCATGGCCTGGCGGACGAAGGACATGACCACGATCACACGGGTGAAGGAGGTCACCATGATCAACAGCGCCGGGGCAAGCGAAAAGAGGGTCATGAACCCCAGAATCTGGAGTCCCACCCCGACCTGATCCGGATCGGCCCGTCCAGCGGCATCCCCGGTGGAGAGCTTCACCCCCGGCAAGGCGATGGAGGCCGCCTCGACCAGACCCGGCCAGGCCAACCAGCCCACCGCCGCGACCAGCAGCGTCCCCAACGCCAGAATGCGCACCCTGGATTTCACGGTTGCGACCCCTTCAGATTGACAAGCTCCTCGGGGGTCATCTCGGCCAACAGCGTCACCCGATCGCGGGAGACGCCGAGCAGCCAGGCGCGCGATCCGACGCGCACCAGACGCACCCCGACACCAGGAGAGAAATTGCGACCATCCTCGACGCGGATCGGACCCGTGCCACCCATCTGCGGGGCATACTTGCGACCCACCCGCACGGCCAAGGCCCCCAGGGCGATCAGCAGCAGCAGATAGCCGGCGACGCGGGTGGCCTCGCCGAGCAGATCCACCGGTTCCGCGCCCTCTCCGGCCCAGACCGTCGAAATTCCGACACCGATCCAGACCAGCGCGGCCCCCGCGCCGGTCCACATGGCACCGAAGGCCGGTCTCATCGACGCAGATTCTCCAGCCGTTCGCTCAACGACACGATGTCGGTGATGCGAATGCCGAGTTTATCCTTGATCATCACCACTTCGCCGTAGGCAAGCAGGCGATTGTTGACATGGATCTCCAACGGATCGTCGGCCTCGCGGCCCAGCTCGATCAGGGAGCCCTTGTTCAATTTCAGAAGATCGCGGATCTGCATCTTGACCTGGCCAAGACGCACGGAGATCTCCAAGGAGACGTCCATGAGAAGTTCCATGTTCTTCTCATTGACCACCGTGCTGCTCAAGCCGCCCGACGAGGCTCGCTCACCTCCGCCGCCTCCCCCGCCGCCTCCGAACTCCAGCTCCTTGAGGATGTTGGGATCCAACAACGCACCCGTATCGTCCATAGCCACCTCGTCTGCAATCATGATCCGTTTCTTGCCAGACAACTCCCCTCGAGAGTGCCTTGGCAAAGAGGGCGAGGGAGTCTCCTCCCATCGTGTAAATTAACGCGTCACTTGTCGAGCGGCAGGATCTGGGTGATGCGGATGGCCCGCTTCCCGTCCACGATCCCGGCCAGGCATCGATATTTGGCCTCGCCTTCCACCTCCACGTCCATCTCCTCGGAGAGTTCGTGGGAGAGCGGCAACACGTCGCCGACCTGAAGATCCAGCATCTCCCGCACCGACATCTGCTCGCGGGAAACCACCGGCGAAATCGCCAGGGGCACCAGTCCGAGTTGGTGATTCAGGGCGTCGATCCAGGCGGTCGAACCCTCGACCATATCCTTCTGCTGGAAGCCGACCTTCAACTGCTGCTTGAACAGCTCCAGAATCACCGCCGGGTAGCAGATGGTCAACGTCCCTTCCGCATCGCCCACCTCCACCGCGAACGAGATCAGGAACACCGTCTCGTCAAGCGGCATCACCGCGGCGAACTGCGGTTGATTCTCCCAGCGGGTCAACACCAGCTTGAAGGAGTTGTCGAGCTTCTTCCACGACAGTTCGATCTGCTCCCGGGTCACGTCCATGATGCGGTCGATGACCTTCATCTCGAAGGGCGAGAAGTTGCGGAATGGACGTTCCGAATCCCCCGAACCGCCGAAGAAACCCTCGAGAATGTGGTACATAACCTCGCCATCGATGGCCAACAGGCTCATCGACTGGGACGGCTCCACCCGCAGGATGTTGATGAAGATCGGCGGATCCAGACCATGCAGAAAGCGACCGAAAATCTGGTTGGTGGTCGATTTCGGCTGAACATGCACCTCCCGTCCCACCTTCTGGGTCAGCTTGAAGGAGAGTTGCGAGGCCAGATGCTCGTTGATCAGGTCCAGACCGGGCAGCGCACCCACCCGGATGGCGGTCTTCTGGCCAAAGAAGAAGGAGGTGACCTTTTTCTCCTCCTTCTCCTCCTTGGCATCCTCGGGTTCTTCGAAATTGAGAGATCCGTCGTCCAGACCCGCCATCAAGGCGTCGATCTCTTCTGAGGAAAGGATCTGAGTCATCGTGTTTCCAATCCGAAGCAAACTTGCATGATGGGGGGAGCCCCCCCTCACCCCCCGACCGCATACCTCCCTGACGGGAGTTCCACGGAAAAAACCCGGCGGTTATTGAATGACGAACTCGGTGAAGTAGACCCGTGTGATGGATCCGTTCACCAAAAGCGCGTTGATCCGGGCCAGCAACTCCTCGCGCAGACGGAACTTCCCTTCCAGGGCCTGGAGTTCACGGGAGGACTTGGAGGTCAGAAGCGCCAGGATCACGTCCTGGAGTTGGGGCTTGCGCCGTTCCAACTCCATCTCCAACGGCGACTTGGCGGCCTCCTTGGCCTCCCCGCCACCACCGTGACCACCGCCACCACCGCCACCGGCATCCTTCTTCTCGCCCTTGTCGCCCTTCTTGCCGCCATCATCCATCTCCAACTGGATGGTGGTCTTGAGATAGCGATTGCCCTTGGGCTCGTTCAGGTTGACCACGAACGGGTCAAGCTTGAACATGGCACCGACCATCTCTTCGGGCTTCTTGGATTTCTGCTCGGGCGTGGGCTCCAGCTTCTCGGTCTCGGCGACCTGCTTGCTGCCCATGGACGAGCCGAGAAAATAGCCGCCACCACCTCCCAACAACAAGGCCACAACCGGGAGAATGATTTTAAGCAGCCCCCCCTTGCCTCCCCCCGATTCTTGCTCCGATTCGTCCGCCATGAGACCCTTCCTTTGTTTTCATACCGAGTGTGTTGGGATCGGTTTTACGTTAACAAACATACCACGTCATGCACAAAGCCTTTTGACCCGGATGACGTTTGCATGAACATCATCACCGCTTGAGCGAAATCAACTCCTCGAGCATGCCATCCGAAACCGACACGATGCGCGAGTTGGCCTGGAAGCCGCGTTGCGTGGTGATCATGCGGATGAACTCGGTGGAGATGTCCACGTTGGACTGCTCCAGCGAGTTGGAGGCGATGCTGCCCAACCGGGCCGACTGAGGCGTGCCGATCATCGGCTGTCCAGATTGGGTGGTCGGTTTGTAGAGATTGGCCCCGATCTGCTCCAGGGCATTCTCGTTGGAGAAGTCCACCAGGGCGATCTGATACATCTTGCGGGTCTGGCCGTTGGTGTAGTGACCGGAAACGTAGCCATCGCGATCCACGGCCAGGGTATCGAGGTTGCCCGGCGGATAGCCGTCCGCGGTCCAGTTGCCGGTGGAAGACTCGCTGGCCACCTGGGTGCTGGCCGACAGGTCGAAGGCAAGCTTCAACGGGGTGGTCGCGCCATTGGTCAAGGGAAACTCCAGGTTCACCGGGCTGCCGGAAAGATAGTGACCGCTCGTATCGAACTTCATGATGTTGGGCGTGGTGGCCGTGCCGATCAGGGCGCCGGTGGACATATCCTGCTCCTGGGCGCTCCAGGACCACTCGTTGGCATTGGTGGTGCGGTTGAACTCCATGCGCAGGCTGTGGGGGTTCCCCTTGGAGTCGTAAACCCGCACCGAGGTGTTGAACGGCAGGGCCGCGGTGGGACGATCATCCAGATTCACCGGCAGGGTGACGCTGGTGCTGGCCGAAGCCAGATTCTCGTCGCTGGTCGGAAGCAGGATGTCCTGCACGCCGGCCTCGCCGGAGACCATATGGTTGCCATCCGCGTCGAGCTTCCACCCCTGCAGGCGCAGACCACCGCCCGAAGTGACCAGAAAGCCGTCCAGATTCTTCTCGAAAGCGCCGGCGCGGGTGTAGAAGGTATCCATCGGCAGGGCCAGGGTATTCAACCGGCTCGACAGGGCATTGTCACGCACCTTGAAGAAGCCACGACCGTCGATGCTCATATCCGTGACATTGGCGGTGGAGACCGAACTCCCCTGCTTCATGTTCTGTTGAATGTCGGCCAGACCCACGCCGGTACCCACCTGGTTCATGCTGCCGAGGCCGTTGGTACCCACGGTCTGAATCAACACGTCCTGGAACGAGGAGTTACTCGACTTAAAGGCGGTGGTGTTGGCGTTGGCCAGGTTGTTGCCGATCACGGTCATGGCCTCGCCGAAGTTGATCAAGGCGCTCGAACCGGAATACATCGCTTGCAAGATGGACATGAATGGCTCTCCGTGAAAAATCGACCAGAGGTCTCAATAATTTGTTAGGATAAGGGGAGTCCCCCTCACCCCTGGATCGTGGAGCCCCACCTGGAAGCGCCACGGTCATGTGGGTCTCCTGGATGTTCGCGCTCAGCCCTGCTCGACCTGGCGCACGTCGGCGATGTTGATCTTGCGACCGTTCATCTCCAAAACCACGCCGGTGGCGTCGTTGATCACCGCCTTCACCACCCCGGCCTCCAGGGTCGGAACCGCTTTCACATTGCCCGAAGCGTCAACCATGCTGACGGCGAACCGATAGGTTCCATCCGGCAGATCCGAACCCTGCAGGTCAACCTTCTGCGTGCCGGCGGTGAATTTCTGCTCCACGGACTCGACCACCCGGTTATTGGCGTCGTAGATGTTGATGGTGGCCGTGCCCGCGCTCGGCATGTCGAAACGGACCGAGCCGACGCCACCGGTCAGGGTGGTCTGATCGCCATCCACCACCGCCGTCTTGCCGATGTAGGAGACCGCCTGGTTCAATTGATTGACCCCCTGGGCCGCGATCAATTTTTCCAGCAATTCATTGCTCTTCTGCTGTTCGCCCAGACCGGTGAACTGGGCCATCTGGCTGGTGAACTCGGTGTTCTGCACCGGTTCCAGGGGATCCTGATACTGGAGCTGGGCGGTCAGGAGCTTCAAGAAATCGGTCCGCAACTCATCCGCGCTCTGCGCCGATGTCTTGTTGGATGTCGAGGTGGTGGTGCTTGCCGAGGAGACGCCATACGCCGCGGTGGTGTTCATCATCGTACTCCCAAAAATCGTCCGAGCCATTCAGGCGTCATCGCACAGGCAGCGGATGGACCCCTGAAACACTTTATTCAAAATTCACGCCAAACTTGCGCGCCAGGAGGAGAACCCCCTTTTCACCCGACCATGCCACGCCCTTCGGCAGTGCCACGGTCATGGGCCATCAGGCGAACAGACTCAATCCCGAAGCACCCCCGCTCGTCACCGGCGCCGGCACTACCCCCTCCACGGGGGGAGCCGGATTTTCGGCCTGGCCACGTCCCGACGCACGCCAGGCGAGCCCCTCGCGCCGCTCCTCGGTGGCGCCATGGCCACCCTGGAAGCCCCATTGCGCCGCCGCATCCCCGCCGCGTCCATCATCCACATGCACCATCACCTCGCCCATACCGAGATTCTGACGGGCCAGGGCCTCGCGCAACTGCGGAATCTGCTTGTTCAACAGATCGCGCGTCGCGTCCGATTCGGCGGTGATCATCACATGCACCCGCTGATCGCCGTCCACGGCCACGCGCAAATCGAGATTGCCCAACTCCCGTGGATTCAAGGAGATGCGCATCTGCTCCGCGCCGCCGGCCCTGGAAATGAAACGCATCCGGCCCACTTCTTCGGCCAGTTCGTCGCCAAAGGCGGGGGACTGGGGGGAGAGGGTGTTGCCGGAGGTGACCCCCGGCTTCTCCCCCACGCCCCGCGCGCCGTCGGAAACCAGACGCATGGCCATGGCAAAGTCGTTTTTTTCGTCCGCGGGGGTCAGGGAAGCGGGAAGATTGAGATCAGCCCGCGCCTGGGTTCGGGAACCCAACGTCTCGGCCAGTCCACGGGCCGGATTGCCGGAGAGGAGCGACTCAAGGGCGGGCTGTCCCGGTTGCGCGGGATTGGTCACGGCCTCGCCCACCGGCGGCATCGACATGCCGGGCTGCCCCCCCTGCGACGGGATATTGGCGGAAAGGGCGGCCTGGGGTTGCGACTGAGCCTCCCCTGCCGTCATCACCGGCGCATTCATGGTGGCGTTGGCGGCCAGAAGCGCAGCGTGGGGCATGGCGAGCCAGGCCAACTCCTCCCCCTTCTTGCGGGTCGGTCGCCCCTTGCCGTTGGCATTGGCCAACTCCTGAAGCCGCTTCTCACCCACCGTCACGGCGGGCTCCGTCGCTTCCGCGTCCGCGGCGCCGGGTGTCTCATCGCTCTTGACAGCTTCGGCGTCGCTCGTTTGGGACTCCTGGGATTTTCGCGCCTGACCCGCCTCTCGCGCATCGGCAGCTTCGGAGGTCTCCTCGGCATCACGCATCGCCTCGCGATCGGCATCCTCGGCACGGCTCCGGGATGCCTCGGCGCGCGACTCCTCGCGCTCGGCGTTCAAAGTGGATTTGCGCGTCTCAGCCCGTTGCAACGCCTCCTCGAAGAAACGATTGCTCCCCTCTTCGGCGCTCTTGGCGACCGAGGAGCGCTCGGCGGACGCGGGAGGACGCGACTCCACCCGGGGCATGAACAGTTGCGACAACGTCATGGTCTGGTACACTCCGCATCCGGTTCGGATTCATGAAAGAAAAGTATCCGAAACTACTACATTCAAGCATCGTGCCAAACCGATATGTCACGCCAAGTGGCGTTCAGGGGGCAAAAGGTACCAGGAAGGGGGATTGACCGATTATTGCAGCGTGTAACGAACGATGCGACGCCAGGCAAGAAGCTCCCTGCCCGGCAGTTTCTGCCCGATCAGGCCTCGGGCGTTTTTGCCGGAATTGTGCCGGGGGGCACCGATGGGGAGGCGATTTCCGACAACAGATCGCGCACTCGGGTCACGAGATCCGGAAGTCTCCGGGTAACGGTCAGCCACACGATCTCGTGATCGACATCAAAATACCCATGAATCAAACGATTGCGCATGGCAATCATGGCCCGCCATGGCACATGCGTCGCTTGATCACGACATGCGTCGGACAGATCTCCCGCCGCTTCACCGATCACCTCCAGGCACCGGATCAAGGCATGCAGAAGCATCCGATCGGTATGCAGATCGGCCAAGACCCGCCCCTCGACAAAGCTCAAGGCATCCGTGGCCGCGTCCAACATGTGGCGCAGCGGTACGTGATCATCCCGAGACATATTCAACCCGCGCCGTATTCAACACCTGATCCCGGAAATAGCGGCTCAACTCCCCCAAGGTACGCAGATCAACCTTGCGACCATCGAGCAGATTGGACAGTTCTGTCTCCATTTCAACCAGAGAAAAATAGTCGGGTGCCTGACCCGGCACGAACTCAACCAACAGATCCACATCGCTGTCCGGGCCATCCTGCCCGCGCGACATGGAACCAAACAACGCGAGACGCAGGATTGACCTCCTCCGACAGAATTCGCTCAAGATCGATTGCGGCAATAATGGCTCAGGAACCATCTCGTGCTTCACCTCCAGGACGAATGGCACGCCAACATAACCCACCTCTGGCGGCCTGATTCCGGGCCATGTTCGCGGCATCGTTTCGGCAAAGGGGCAAAGCGATGCCGCAGCCAAGGCTGCGCGCAGCTTTTTTCGCAGCGCGGGTCATAAAAAAACTAAAGAAAAACCTGGGAAACTCTGTCTCCAAACCTCCGCCGGGGAGCTTCGGCCCCCGAAGCCCCGCAACCGCTACAAAACAACCCACCCCGCCTCACCCATCCAGACGCGCGACCAGCTCCTCGATGATCGTGGCCGCCGGCTGAATGGCACGCACCATGCCGACGCTCTGGCCGGCCATCACCGAACCGAACTCCACATCCCCGTCGATGGCCGCGCGGCGCAAGGCCCCGGCCCAGAAGTGCTCCAGCTCCAACTGGGCCTCGGCGCGCGGCTTGCTCCCCTCGCGCACCTGGCGCACCAGTTCCAATTGCAACTGGTTGAACCGCTCGGTCCCCTTGTTGGCCAACGCCCGCACCGGAATCACCGGCAAGATGGGATCGAACTGCACGGTCACCACCGCATCGCGCGCCTGGGCCTGAATGAACTTCTGCTTGAAGTTGGCATGGGCCACACACTCCTCGGCGCAGACGAAACGGGTTCCCACCTGCACCCCGGCGGCGCCCAGGGCGGACATGGCCGCGGTCATCGCGCTGTCGGCGATCCCCCCTGCCACGAAAACCGGCACCTCCCGCACATGCGGCAGAATCTCCTGGGCCAGCACCAGGGTCGAGACCGGCCCCACATGGCCGCCCGCCTCGTGCCCCTCGATGATCAACGCATCCACCCCGCGCTGGATAAACCGCTTGGCCAGGGCCAACGACGGCGCGAACAGGATCACCTTCACCCCACCGGCCCGCAACGCCTCCACGGTCTCGCGACCCGGCATCCCCCCGGCCAGCACGCAGTGGGTCACCTTCTCCTCCACGACCATGGCCACATAATCGGCCAGGGCGGGATGCATGATGATGAGGTTGATGCCGAACGGCTTGTCGGTGAGGGCGCGGGTGGCGCGCACCTCGGCTCGGGCCAACTCCACCGGCATGCTCCCGGTGGCCAGCACGCCGAATCCGCCGGCATTGGAGATGGCCGCCACCAGATGACGCTCGGAGAGCCAGGACATGGCACCCCCCAGAACAGCCTGCCGGACACCCAGAAAATCCCTCCCCCGCTTCCAGGAGTCGGAAACTGTCGCGTTGGTCATGATTGCGTTCTCCCCACAAACTGAAACGATGGTCGAGCCACCGGCTTGATAAACACCGATCCATCGATCGGCTTCCTCTTGATATCGCCCTGATAACACGAAAAGACCGGGCACTCAGGCCCGGTCCCTTTTCGATCACGCCTCCCGCTTGATACCACGCATCGCGAGCACAGCGTCAAAAATATCAAGGCACGTTTCTTGCGTTAACTTCTCGAACCATTCTCAAGCGGCGGCGGCGATGGGATTCAGGTCGTCCTGAAGCTCATCTGCGTCGTCCGGCAGGGAAACGGCGCCACGGGCCGCGCTCTTTTTGCTGGAAGAGGGGCCGATGCAGACCTTCAGACGCTCCTCGAGACGATTGAGGGCCCACTTGGGGTCGATGTTGACCAGGGAACAGATCCAGTTGAACGAACCGGGCTCCATGGAGGAAGAGTGAAACCATTTCCGCAGGGTGCGATAGTCGTACCGGAAGACCGGATCCTCCATCACGGCGGGATCCTGACGATAGCGCTCCAAGGCAACCAGATCGCGGACCGCGCGATCCATGACCGCCATCCAGAGGTGGGTGTCGTTGTTGTCCACGGCAGGCTCATGCAAAAATTCGGAAACGACCGATTTATTCATCGTGCAACTCTCCCTGTTAGACCAGAAGGCCCGTTTATAGAAGTATTGAACAAGAAAACGCCCGATGGGAAGCGTGACACCTTAAAGCCCTTGGGCTTTCCGGTATCCTTCCGACGAACCCTGGGGAGGCGGTCATGACGAGGGAAAGATCCCGCTTTGGGGCCGCGTCCCATTTTGTAACATAGCGTCAATGGGAAAAAATGCAATCAAAGCGCGTTAATCATAGCCGAATCCAAGCAAAAATGATATAGAAATTTTCGTTCCGATCCATTTTCATGCGCCTTGTGCGCCGACCGGAGGATTCCCCCTTCGTTCGTCTTGATTTATCGGGTTCATTCCCGATACACTGATATGTGCCGTCGCCAGTAGGCGTGGGCTGTAACCACTTCGCAACACCTGTCGCGCGTTCAGGGGAAATTGTCGTCATGGCCGAGGAAGATGATGAACTTTTGGGCATGTTCGTGCAGGAAGCCACCGAGCATTTGGAAACCATCGAGCCGGATCTTCTGACCCTGGAAGAACAAGGCGACAACACGGATCCGGAGATCATCAACCGGCTCTTCCGCAGCGTCCATTCGATCAAGGGTTCCGCCGGATTCTTCGGACTATCCAGCATCACCAAGCTGAGCCACACCATGGAGAACCTCCTGGGCAAAGTCCGGGAAAAATCCATGTCGGTGTCGCCGGCGGTCACGGACAGCCTGTTGTCGGGACTCGACAAGCTGCAAACCATGATCCACGACGTTTCCGCCAGCGAATCGGTGGATGCCACCGAACAGATCGCCACCATCCAGGCCATCCTGGAGGGGAGCGGCGTGGGTGGAGCGCCCAAGCCGGCCCCGGCAGCCGCCCCCGCCACCCCGCCACCCGCCGCGGCGGCGCCACCACCGCCCAAGCCCGAACCCGCGCCGGAACCCGCGCCGGTGGCCCACGTCACCCCCGCATCCGGTGGCGACTCCAGGAAGGTGGAGATCAAGACCTTCGATCTGGGCCGTTATCCCGACGCGGTCAACGAGGCGGTCACCCATGGCCGACGTTTTTTCTCCATCGCCATCGACCTGCCCCAGGGCAAGGACGAGCGGGTCGATCTGTTCAACACCACCAAGTCGCTGATGGAGTCGGTCGGTTCGATCGTCGCCACCGAACCGCCGTTCCAGAGCAACAAGGAGCTCGAATCCCTGAGCGCCTCCTCCCTGTCGGTGCTGCTCTCCACGGTGCTCGAGGATGACCTGTTGCTCTCGTTGTTGCAGGTTGACAACGACCATATCCTGAAACAGGCGATCTCCGCTACCGTGGCCCAGGCGGCCAAACAGGGCACCCCCGCCCCGGCGCCCGCCAAGGCGGCGACCTCCGCCAAACCCCGCGACGACGACGACGACGACGATGACGATTCCGGTCCACGCGCCAAGGAGGCCCACACCCCGCGTCTGAAGAAGCCCAGATACGCCCCTTCCGCCAAGCGCGGCGCCGCGGCCAAACCCGGCACCCAGGCCAACAAAAGCTCCAGTCCGACGGTCGAGGAGACCCTGCGCGTCAGCGTCTCCCTGCTCGACGAACTGATCAACAACGCCGGCGAGCTGGTGCTGGCCAGAAACCAGCTCTCCCGCGCCGCGGTGGA
Source organism: Magnetococcales bacterium (assembly GCA_015231775.1). Taxonomy (GTDB): domain Bacteria; phylum Pseudomonadota; class Magnetococcia; order Magnetococcales; family Magnetaquicoccaceae; genus Magnetaquiglobus. The sequence continues at coordinate 30,425 of JADGAY010000010.1, forward strand.
GGTCCAGGCCAAGTTCCCCCACTTCGGACCCCTGGTTCAGAACCTCGACTCCATCACCAGCCGCATCCAGGAACGGGTCATGCAGGCCCGCATGCAGCCGGTCTCGGTGGTGTTCAACAAGTTCCCGCGCATCGTGCGTGATCTGGCCCACAAGCTGGGCAAGAAGATCGATCTGGAACTGCGCGGCGGCGACGTGGACCTCGACAAGTCGGTGATCGAGCATCTCTCCGATCCCCTGACCCACATGATCCGCAACGTGGCCGATCATGCCATCGAACTGCCCCAGGATCGTCTGGCCAGCAACAAGCCGGAGGCCGGTCAGGTGGAGTTGGCCGCCTATCACGAAAACGGCATGGTCAACATCTCGCTGGCCGACGACGGCGCGGGCATCGACGCCGAGCGGGTCAAGGCCAAGGCCCTGGAGCGCGGTGTGATCACCGAACGCCAGGCCGACACCATGAGCGAGGAGGATGCCCTGGATCTGATCTTCGCCCCCGGCTTCTCCATGGCCAAGAAGGTCTCGGACGTCTCGGGCCGTGGCGTGGGCATGGACGTGGTGCGCACCAACATCGAAAAACTCGGTGGCACGGTGCAGATCCTCTCCAAGGTCGGCAAGGGGACCAACATCATCCTCAAACTCCCCCTGACCCTGGCCATCATCCCGGCGATGATCGTCTCGGCGGGGAACCAGCGCTTCGCCATTCCCGAAATCGGCCTGGTCGAGATCGTGCGCGTGGCCGAATCGGAGCGCGCCCAGCAGATCGAGATCGTCGGCAGCGCCCCGGTGCTGCGGCTGCGCAACATGCTGCTCCCCCTGGTCGATCTCACCGATGTCCTCAACATCCCTCGGGTGCTCCAGGACGGCGCCTCCCCCGACCGACGCGAACGGTTCTCCGATCGCCGCAACGGCCAACGCAAGGCCCAGGATGCCGCGGACGGCAAGAGTGATCGCCGCGACGGACTGCCGCCCCCCTCGGACCGTCGCGATCCGCACACCCTGGTGGCCTACGTGATGGTGCTCAACGTGGGTGGCAACGAGTTCGGCATGGTGGTGGACGAAGTGCTCGACAGCGAAGAGATCGTCGTGAAGCCGCTCCCCTCGTTCTTCAAGGACAACCCCTGCTTCTCGGCCACCACCATCCTCGGCGATGGCAGCGTCTCCCTGATCATCGACTACGCCGGTTTGATGGAGCAGGCCAGGATCAACTTCAGCAACGTGGAACGGGCCACGCGCATGGACCTCGACGAGGAGCGCCGGGCCGCCCTGCGCGAACGTCAGAACATCATCCTGCTCGAAACCGGCACCGGACTCATCATGGGCATCGTCCACTCCATGGTGCGCCGCGTGGAGAAGATCTCCCCGAAACTGCTCGACACCATCGGCGGTCTCCCCTATGTCCGTTACGACGGCAAGACCTTCCGCGCCATCTACCCGGATCATGTCCTGGGGCTCGAGGGAATGGGACTCTCCCGCAACACCATGGATTCGGAGGAAGAGGAGGATCTCAACCTCTGCATGGTGGTGCCGAACATCCCGGACATCCAGGCCGGTCTGATCTTCTCGCGCATCATCGACACCCGCGAGACCAACATCGACCTGGATTGCCGCGCCATCCAGGCGCCGGGACTGTTCGGATCCGCGCAGATCGACGACCGGGTGGTACTCTTCCCGGATGTCAACGCGGTGTTCGAAATGGCCGGCATCCGTCCGCCGTGGATGCCGCCGCAGGTCGAAGGGTCCGGATTCCGTGCCCTGGTGGTGGACGACACCCCGTTCCTGCGGGTGTTGACCAGCAACTACCTGAGTTCCGTGGGCTTCGATGTGGATCAGGCCGAGGATGGTCAGGCGGCGATCAGCATGCTCAATCACGGCGACTACGACCTGTTGGTCACCGATCTCAACATGCCGGTGATGGACGGCTTCGAGCTGGCCAACGAACTCAATGGCACGCCCCACGCCGAAATCCCGATGATCGCCACCACCTCCTCCATCTCCTCGGAGCTGGAGGATCGCTGTGCCCGTGCCGGATTCGTGAGCTGCGTGCCGGCCATCGACAAGAATCGCCTGCTCAAGGTGGTCTCCACCTTGCGGCCTCGTTGAGGATAGGGCATGCGAAACAAAACCCGCGAGGATGTCGGGTGATTTCCCTTCGGAGTCACCCGTCGATCCTGGTACGAAACGCCTTCGCACCCGGATCTCGCCCTGTTTTGCCAATTGGCGGGCCCGTCAAGGCCCGCGCCGGCGGTTCGGTTCCGACCGAACGCCTTTGAGCCATCGGAGAATCTTGCGCCATGCTCGTCAGCACCTTCACCCTGGGCGACCTCTATCTGGGGATCGACATTCTCCTGGTCCGGGAGATCAACCGGTCCATGGAGTGCACCCCGGTTCCCGGTTCGCCGGACTACATTCGCGGCATGCTCAACATCCGCGGTCGCGTGATCACCCTGTTCGATCTGCGCTCCCGACTCTGCTGGTCCAAACCCGATTCGGGCGAAGCGCGGGTCAAGCAGTACAACGTCATCATGAAGACCCGTGACGAGGTGATGAAGATCGATCACGAACTGGCCATGACCAAGTGTCCCTGGGAGGATCCGGTGGGTCTGGCGGTGGATCAACTGGGCGACGTGCGCGACATCGTGGACGACAACATCCTGCCGCCCCCCGCCAATCTGACCGGCATCGCCGCCGACTTCGTGCATGGCGTGGTGGAGTTCGAACGCAATCTTCTGATCATCCTCGACGTCACCACGGTGCTGGGGCTGAACAACCAGGCCTCCAGTTAAGTGTGATGACCGGCGGGAATGAACAACTGATTCGGGAAATTCGTGCCGAAATCTCGCGCGAAACCGACAGCATGCGTCACGAGATGCATCAGATCCGCTCCCTCGTTCAGGACGCGATCGTCAAGTTGACCGACAGCTTCAACGGTCTGCGCGACAAGTCCAACGAACAACACGATCTGGTCGCTTCACTCACCCAGTCCATGGATGTCTCGAACAAGGAGTCGGATCAGTCGACCATCAGCGTGCGCAAATTCGTCGCCGAGACCGACAAGATCTTGCGTACCTTCGTGGATCACATCATCCTGGTCAGCCGGCAGAGCATGGAGATGGTCCACCGGATCGATGCCCTCTCCACGCAGATGCAGGAGGTGGTGTTGCTGATCAAGGACATCAACGGCATCGCGGAGCAGACCCATGTGCTCTCCCTCAACGCCCGGATCGTGGCCGCGCGCGCCGGACAGGCGGGACGCTCGTTCGCGGTGGTGGCCGACGAGGTGCGCAAGCTGGCCGGGAACTCCCATGAGTTCTCCAGCAAGATCAGCGACGTGATCGATCACGCACGGGAGAACATCGTCAGCACCAAGGAGATCATCGAACACATGGCCTCCAAGGACATGAGCTTCGCGATCGAATCCAAGGGGCGGGTCGATTTCATGATGGACGAGGTGAACGCCATCGACGAGATGACGAGCCGAACCATCACCCAGGTGGCGGCGATCACCGAGGACATCAACATGCGCGTGGGCATCGCGGTGATGTCGTTGCAGTTCGAGGACATGGTCACCCAATTGACCCAGAGCATGGAGCGAAAGTTCGCGGTTCTCGAGCAGATGGTCTCCATCATACCGCCGGAGATGGACGCCAAGGCAGAGAGTCACGTCCGGGCGTCGCTTGCCGAACAGGTGGAGCGGTTCGACGTCGCCGACCGTCAGGCGGTGCAGCAGACCAACATGGACGAAGGGGATATCGAGCTGTTCTGATGCCCACCCGTGTCGTGAGCCTCTGGCTGATGACAGGGAATTGATAGTTATTTTTCACCCATCCTTCTTTGAAGACAGGAGATCGATATGTCAGGTACGATTCACGTCACCCGCAACGACAAGGAGACCATCATCGGTGTCAAAGGTCGGTTCAACTTCGAGATGCACTCCCAGTTCCGCGCCGCCTATCAGAGCGATGCCGGTGACGACAATCAGGGGCGGCGCTTCGTGATCGACCTGGCCGGCACCGAGTACATCGACTCCTCTGCCCTGGGCATGCTGCTGTTGCTGCGCGAGGAGGCCGGCGCCAACGAGTCGGACATCGAGATCATCAACACCCGACCCGAAATCCGCAAGATCCTGGAGACGGCCAACTTCCAACGTCTCTTCAAGATCGCCTGACACTGCGTTTGGACCGTGGAACGCTTGCACGCCAAGGACACACGGTCTGGAGTGAGGGGGGTCTCCCCCCATCATTCACGCTTATCAGGCAACACCATGCCCGCGGATTGAAGAGGCGACATCATTGGCATGAAGATTCTGATCGTCGATGACGACCCGATCAACCGCACCATCCTGCAACGGTTGCTGGGCAAGGAAGGACACGAGGTCTTCACGGCGGTGAACGGTCGTGATGGCGTGGAGCAGTTTGGTCTGCATCAGCCGGATCTGGTGCTGCTGGATATCCGCATGCCGATGATGAACGGCTACGAGGCGGCCCAGGAGATCAAACGGATCCACGCCGGACGTTTCACGCCGATCATCTTCCTGACGGCGGTGACCGACGAGGAGGGACTGGTGCAGTGCATCGACGCCGGTGGCGACGATTTTCTGACCAAGCCCTTCAACCGGACCATCCTCCAGGCCAAGATCAGCGCCATGGAGCGGATCCGCCGCCTGCACGCGCGCCTGAGCGCGCAAAAGGAGGAGCTGGAGCAGCATCAGGAGCGGTTGCATCAGGAGCTTGAGGTCGGACAGCACATCTTCGCCAACATCGTGCGCTCCGGCAATCTTCTGGATGCCCCCTGCCTGAACCACTGGACCGTGCCGATGACCCTGTTCAACGGGGATCTGCTGGTGGCCAGCTACAATCCGGCGGGTGGACTGCACATCATGCTCGGCGATTTCACCGGGCACGGGTTGTCGGCGGCGGTGGCGGCCATGCCGGTGGCGGACATCTTCTACGAGATGACCGCGCAAGGGTTCTCCATCGGCGATCTGGCCGAGGCCATGAACGTCAAGCTGCTCTCGATCATGCCGCGGCGGATGTTCTGTGCCGGCTGTCTGATCGAGGTGGATCATCGTCAGAAAAGCCTGAACATCTGGAACGGCGGTCTGCCGGATGTCCTGGTGATCGATGGATCGGGACGTCTGGCCCATCGGGTTGTCTCGACCCGGATGCCGTTGGGCATCGCGCCGATGACCCGCGAGGATCGCAAGGTGGAGATTCTGGAGATGCACCCGGACTACCGGGTGTTTCTGTTTTCCGACGGGGTGACCGAGGCGACCAACGCCGAAGGTCAGATGTATGGTTGTGAGCGGCTGGAAGCCCATTTCGACGGTTCGCACGCTCCGGAAACCCTCTTCCAGGCCATTCTGGACGATCTGGAGGCGTTCCGGGGGGATGCGCGCCAATCGGATGACGTGAGTCTGTTGGAGATCGTGTGTGATCGGGCCAGTCAGGAGCCCCGGGAGAGCGGTCGTGGTCGTCAGCATGCCGCCATTGCCCCCACACCCTGGCAGGCATCGTTCTTCTTCAGCGCGCAGACCTTGAAATCCGTGGATCCCCTACCCACGATCATCAACGCGGTAATGAATCTCCAGGCGCCCATCGGCCATCGGGAGCGGCTCTATACGATTCTGGCGGAACTTTTTTCCAATGCGCTGGATCATGGTCTTCTCAAGCTGGACACGCGCACCAAGAAGACGCCGGCGGGGTTCATCCAGTATTACACCCAGCGCGAGGAGAGACTGGCGCGACTGGAGGCGGGAAGCATCCGCATCGATCTTGGCCATGTGCCGCGTCCGGAGGATCCGGAGACCGGCGCGCCAGGGGGTGGGGAGATTCACATCGCCATCGAAGATAGCGGCGCGGGTTTCGAGCTGGAACAGATCCACTCGCAACTGTCGGGAAATCTGGGACATGGAGGCCGGGGAATCGCGCTCTTGCGTTCCTTGTGCCATTCGTTGGAATATCATGGCCGCGGCAACCGGGCCGAGGCGATCTACCGATGGTCACTTTAGGAGAGGCGAAATCATGATGGAGCGCATGCATGGCTGAGCCCATCAAGGCCATGGTGGTGGATGACACCATCACCTATCGCATGATCATGAAGAATGTCGCGGAGAGCATTCCGGGCATTCGCGTGACGGCCACCTCCTCGAATGGCAAGCTGGCCCTCGACAAGATCGTGGCGCAGTTCACCGCCAACGATCCCGAGCGTCCGGATCTGGTGTTGCTCGATGTCGAAATGCCGGTGATGGATGGTTTGACCACCCTCAAGGAGCTGCGCAAGCGGTATCCGAAGCTGACCGTGGTGATGGTGAGTTCCACATCGCGGCAGAACGCCAACATCATCGTCGAGTGTCTGAATGCCGGAGCGTTGGATTTCATCACCAAGCCTCTGGAGAACAACGTCGAGAAGGCCAAGACCACGCTGCGGCAGAGTCTGGAGCCGATCCTGACCGTCTTGCAACAAAATCTGGAGAGCGACAAGGGCGGGGCCCCTGGAGCCGTGGCGGTCCACGCTCCTCCGCCCGCCTCCCACGCGCCGCAGACCTTCGCCATGCCCGCGCCTGGGGCGCGCATGCCGATGCCGTCCACGCCGCCCCGCACCTCCCCCATGCCCCCGCCAGCGGGACGCACATTCCCGCCCAGCACGCCCATCGTGGCCCCGACCCGCAGCGCCATCTCGATGAAGAGTCCGCCCCATCCGGACCTGCTTCTGATCGGCTCCTCGACCGGCGGACCGGCGGCTCTGACATCCATCTTCTCCATGCTGCGCGAAAAACTGCCGATACCAACCTTGATCGTGCAACACATGCCGCCGGTCTTCACCACCTCGCTGGCCGCGCAACTGAGTCGCGCCTCCGGACTGGCGGTGAAAGAGGCGCGGGACGAACAACCCCTGACCCCCGGAAGCGTCACCATTGCCATGGGTGGACGACATATGACCTTGCAAAATCGCGATGGAGGCCTCAAACTGATCCTCAACGATGGTCCCAAGGTCAACGAGTGTCGCCCGGCGGTGGATGTTTTATTCATGTCTGTCGCGGCATCCTTTACTGGCAACATATTGAGTGTTATTCTCACCGGAATGGGACGCGACGGCACCAATGGCGTGGATGCTCTCAAGCGGGGCGGTAAAACCTGGTGTATCACCCAAGATAAAAACTCCTGCGTGGTGTACGGCATGCCCAGATCCGTTGAAGAAAAAGGTCTTTCCGACGAATCGTTGTCTCTGGAAGCCATCGGGCCCAGGATCATTCAACTCTGCAACCCATCCGTGGCCCGCTGACCATGGCCATTACACAAGAAGAATTCGACCTTATCCGCCACTTCATCAACGAACACAGCGGCATTCAGATCAATCCTGGCAAGGAGTATCTGATCGAGAACCGGCTGACCGTTCTATTGGTGCAGAACGGCTGCGAGAACTTTCACCAGTTGCACGCCAAGCTCAAGGCCGATACCGGCCCCTTGCGCACCAAGGTGATCGACGCCATGACCACCAACGAAACGTTGTGGTTCCGCGACGACTCCTTTGCCTCCGCGTTGAGCGATCATGTCGTGCCCTTGCTGGTCAAAAAAGCGCGCACCGCCGCCCAGGTACGCATCTGGTCGGCGGCCTGCTCCACGGGGCAGGAGCCCTACTCCGTGGCCATGCTGATCCACGAGGAGTTGCGAAAGGTTGACGCACCTCCCCCGATCTCCAAGTTCTCGATCCTGGCCACCGATCTCTCTCCCTCGGCGATCGTGCTCGCCTCCTCGGGACGCTACAGTCAGTTGGCCATCTCGCGCGGCATGCGTCCGGATTTCCTCGAGCGTTACTTCAAGAAGAACGGCATGGTCTTCGAAGTGGCTCCCGAGGTGCGCAATCTGGTGAAGTTCCAGCAGTTCAATTTGATGAGCTCCTTCAAGGAGCATGGCCTGTTCGATTTTCTGATGTGCCGCAACGTGCTGATTTACTTTTCGGATGAATTGAAGCGTCAAATCTATGGCAAGATGCACGACAGTCTGAACAAGGATGGTGTTTTGGCCATCGGGGCCTCGGAATCGCCGCGTGGCTACACCAATGCGTTCCAACAGGTCATGATGGGCTCTGCCGCCATGTACAAACCCACCTGATCTCCTCCTCATTTGTGGAACCCCAAAATGGCGGATTTCACGCGGAGGGAGTCGGTCGGGATATCGGTCAGGCAGGCAAGACAGGCGAGTCGCAAATCGGATACACGTTTGAATTAAAGTGAAACCTCATGAAACTACTCACCATTGACGACTCCAGAACCATCCGGCGTGTCATCAGCGGCGTCGGCGCCATGATCGGCTTCGAGGTCCTCGAGGCGGAAAACGGCGACATGGGCATCAAGGTCCTCGAAAATCAGGGCGAAGAGGTCGCGCTGATCCTGTTGGACTGGAACATGCCGGGCATGAACGGCCTGGAGGTGCTCAAGCTGATCAAGGCCGATCCGCGCTGGATGCACATCCCGGTCATGATGGTCACGACCGAGGGTGAAAAGGATTACATCATCAAGGCGATTCAGGCCGGAGCCATCCATTACCAGACCAAGCCCTTCACGCAGGAGGAGATGGCCAGTCGCATCATGGAAGCCCTGGGCATGGGTGGTCTGTGAGACGGTTCGATCCCACTTTTCCACCGACCACCACAACATGGAGCCGCGCATGAGCGTAGCCAACTCCCCAGAATTGATGGATAAAATGTTGAATGGCCTACGCCTGGCCGTCACGGAGATGATGACCGCCATGGCCATGTCCGAGGTGGTCTTCGCGGGGCAAGAGAGCGTGGAGGCCTTCTCCCTCTGCAGCGAAGTGGTGGGGCTGGTGCGTCTGGATGGGAAGATGCATGGCATGGTCGGGGTATCGTGCAGCAAGGCGTTGTTGAGTGAGATCGTCTCGCGCATCGTGGGTCTGCCCCCGGAGGAGCTTCTCATGGAGGATCTGCTCGACGGCGCGGCGGAGTTGGCCAACATGGTGTGCGGTGGCATGAAGACCAAGGCTCAGATCGGGGATGTCAATCTGTCGCCACCCGTCGCCATCGTCGGTCAAGAATACACCGCCCAATGGAAGACCAATCGACCGACCACACTGTTCACGTTCCAGATGGAAGAGGGCATTCTGAAGGTTTATGCCAGTCTGTGATGGCTATTGCATGAAAAAATCCTTGAACCCAAGGACGAATTTTGCGATGGTTACGTTTTTACCGTGGAACTCCCGCAGGGAGGAACACGGGTGGGGGGTGAGGGGGTTCTCCCCCCATCTTGCACGTTTTCCGTGGAACTCCCGCAGGGAGGAACACGGGTGGGGGGTGAGGGGGTTCTCCCCCCATCTTGCACGTTTTCCGTGGAACTCCCGCAGGGAGGAACACGGGTGGGGGGTGAGGGGGTTCTCCCCCCATCAAGAGGGTTTACTCATGGTGAATTGTTTCAACCAGCCTGATCGATTTCAATAAGAGGAAATATGCGCGTACTGATCGTTGACGACTCGAGCGTCATGCGGAAAATCGTGGCTCGCGGCCTGCGTCAGGCCGGTTTCACGATCACGGACATCCTGGAAGCGGGCAACGGACAGGAAGGGATGGATCTGCTCGCGACCGACACCAATTTCAAACTCATCCTTTCGGACTGGAACATGCCGATCATGGATGGTTTGAACTTCGTCAAGTCGGTGCGTGCCGGCTCCCCGGCGATCAAGAACATTCCGATCGTGATGGTGACCACCGAGGGCGGCGAGTCCAAGGTCGGGGCGGCCATGGAAGCGGGTGCCAACGGCCACATCAAAAAGCCGTTCACGCCCGAGACCCTGCAAGCCGAACTCGAGCGTTTCCTGAAGTAACGCTTCCACGCATCACCGTGGCACTCCCGTAAGGTGTCCACGGTTGCGGGGCGGGGGATCTACCCCCAGGCAAACAAGTTCCGTGGAACTCCACATGACGAACACCCTGGCGTGCTGATCACTTGGCATGCCGGGGTGTTCGTGTGTCGGATTCGATTCGGGTGCCCGCCTCCCCAGCGGGTGTCAAAAAGCGCCAATGCAACCGACATGGCGCAAAAATTGCTGAACTGAACTCGCCAGATCCTTGGTCAAAACCCATGCTGACAGATGCGAGCGAGCTTTAAGCAATGGAAACCCCTCCGGATATCGCCAAACGGACACGACCCTTTTTCCTGAATTATTTCACGAAACTGGGCAACGACCTGAACACGCTGACCGCGGCACCCGTGGTCTGCACGCTGCAGGAGATCGAACTCAATCGGGGTCGGGATGACCTCGAGTTGTTGTTCGAATCGGACCGGAGCGTGGCCTATGTCTTGGAGGATGGCCTGAAATCCGGGGACATCCACCTCATCTTCGACATCGCCACCTCGATTGCCTTGAGCGGCCTGATGATGATGATGGGGGCCTCGGTCATCCAGAGTCAGGTCAAGAACCGCGAATACAACGAGGAGATCCAGGAGGGGTTCCAGGAGGTCTCCAACCAGGTGGTGGGCGCGCTCAACGACCTGGTGGAGAAAAAACTCCCCGAGGGCGGACATCTGTTTCTCGAGAGCACCACCCACGTCACCTACGGCGATTTTCCCAAGACTTTCAAGGATGGGACCACCTATCTTTCGGTGGCCGTTCAGATCCAGGTGTCGGATTTTCCGCCCCAGACCGCCTACTGGGTGTTGTCGCGGGGGTTTGCCGAAACGCTGTTGAAGGTCAAGATTCCGGGCAGCGACGCCGAGATCGCCGCGGACACGCAACGGGCCGGTGGCGCCGCCGAGCCCCCCAAGCCGGCGCCGGCGCCCGTGGAACCGCCCCCACCGCCGCCACCGCCCCCACCGCCGCCGCCG